>NZ_JBEXLR010000120.1:0-17740 GCF_040610095.1 Micromonospora sp. NPDC004540 | reverse complement strand
GTCCCCGGTCGCCGGAGACATCCGAGGTCACGGCCCTATCAAGCCCCGCCGGGGACTTCCTGACGCTGCGCGAGGCCGCCGTCGGCCGGGGCCGGCCGGGCACCAGTTCCGGGGTACGCCGGGCGGCCCGGTCCTCGACCCAGCCGACCAGCAGGGTGACCACACCGACCAGCGCGAACACCAGCGCCACCCGGATCGTCAGCCCGATCGGGTTCTGGTGCGACCAGCCGACCACGTCCACCAGCGGGGTGAGCGCCACCACGAACGGCATGTGCCAGAGATAGACGGTCAGCGCGCGCCGGTTCAGCACGGTGACCGCCCGGCCGAGCGCCGGGCTGCGGTCCACCCAGGGCGCGGCGGCCGGCGCCCGGCCGATCGCCACCAGGATGAACGCCGCCGACCAGAGCGCGTTGCCCAGGTGGATGTCGTTCAGGTCGAAGCCGCGCGGGCCGGGGTGGGTGAGGATCCAGCCCAGCCCGGCCGCGCCGAGGGCGGCCGCGAGCGGGACGAGCACCCGGTTGGCCATGCGGCGCAGCAGGCCGTCGTGGTGGGCGAAGCCGAGCAGCCAGGCGCCGAAGTAGAGGCCGAACTCGCGCAGCACGGCCGGCGGGTCCGACAGGACGCCGAACTCGATCGCCGCGAGCAGCGCGTACGGGGCCAGCAGGGTGGGCAGCGGGGCCCGGCGGAACAGCCAGAGGGCCACCGGCGAGGCGAGCACGAACCAGAGGTAGTCCCGCAGGTACCAGATCGGGCTCAGCGCGAGGGCACCCCAGTGGTTGGCCGGCGGGTCGCTGACCGGGAAGAGCCAGAGCAGCACCTTCGGGGTGAGCGGCAGCCCGGTGAGCAGCATGGCCGGCACGAAGATCGCGGCGAGCACCCAGAGCGACGGCAGCAACCGGCGCAGCCGGCGCGCCACGGCCGGTACGCCGCTGCGGTCCAGCGACGCGGCCATCAGCGAGCCGGCGAGCGCGAACATCACCGACATCGCCGGGAAGATCAGGGTCAGCGTCGCCCAACCGGTGACGTGGTAGACGACGACTCGCACGATGGCCAGGAAGCGGAGCAGGTCCAGATATCGGTTTCGCATCAGCTCGCGGGGCGTCGGGGGCGGGGGCAGCAACGCCTCCCTACCCTCCGACCCGGCCGGACGAAACGGTGCGCGGGCCGGGGTCAAAAGTGAAACATCCCATAAAGCAGACCGATCTGGACCAGCCCGGCATTCGTCGGAACGCGAACCGCCGGCCCCGGGCATTCGGGACCGGCGGTCAGGCGTACGAGGTCAGAAGCCGAGCTTGCGCAGCTGCTTCGGGTCGCGCTGCCAGTCCTTGGCGACCCGGACGTGCAGGTCGAGGTAGACGCGGGTGCCGAGCAGCTCCTCGATCTGCCGGCGGGCGGTGGTGCCGACGTGCTTGAGCCGGCTGCCCCGGTGACCGATCACGATCGCCTTCTGGCTCGGTCGCTCCACGTACACGTCCGCGTAGATCTTGGTGACGTTGCCCTCGGGGATCATCTCCTCGACCACCACGGCGATCGAATGCGGCAGCTCGTCCCGCACCCCCTCCAGGGCGGCCTCACGGACCAGCTCGGCGACGAGCACCTGCTCCGGGTCGTCGGTGAGCATGTCGTCCGGGTAGAGCTGCGGCGACTCCGGCAGGTAGCCGGTCATCACGTCGACCAGGGTGTCCACCTGGTGCCCGGAGACCGCGCTCACCGGCACCACGTCGGCGAACTCACCCAGCTCGCTCACCGCGAGCAGCTGCTCGGCCAGCCGCTTCTTGTCCACCAGGTCGGTCTTGGTGACCACGGCCAGCACCGTGGCACGCAGGTCGGCCAGCTCGCCGGTGATGAACCGGTCGCCCCGCCCGATCGGCTCGTTCGCCGGGATGCAGAGGCCGATCACGTCGACCTCGCTCCAGGTCTCCCGGACCAGGTCGTTCAGCCGCTCGCCGAGCAGCGTGCGGGGGCGGTGCAGGCCCGGGGTGTCGACCAGCACGAGCTGCGACTCCGGCCGGTGCAGCACGGCCCGGATGATGTGCCGGGTGGTCTGCGGCTTGTTCGAGGTGATCGCGATCTTGGTGCCGACGATCGCGTTGGTCAGCGTCGACTTGCCGGCGTTCGGCCGCCCGACGAAGCAGCCGAAACCGGCCCGGTAGGGACGCTGCTCGACGTCGGTCACTCGACCACCGTGCCGAGGACGGTGCCGTCCGGCGCGGCCACGTGGATCGGCGCGTCGGCGGAGAGGTCGCGGACCGCGGCGTGCCCCGCGCCGTCCAGCGTCGAGGCCTCGGTCACCACCACGGCGGCCTCCAGCCGGCTCGCGCCGGCGGCCACCGCCGAGGCGACCGCGAGCTGGAGCGCGGTCAGGGTCAGCGACGGCAGCGCCACGCTGGCCGCCGCGTACGTCCGGCCGTCCTGGTCGCGGACCGCCGCGCCCTCCACGGCGCCGATCCGGCCCCGCGCCCCCCGGGCCAGGACGACCAGCTTGCCGTCCTCGGCGCTCAGCTCGCCCGGGTCGGACGGGGTGGGCCGGGCGGCCGGCACGGCGGGTGACTCAGGCATCGGCGGGTTGCCTCTCCTCGGAACGGTTGTGGTTGCCACGGGGGTCGGCCTGCTCGCCGTGCCCCGCGCTGTCCGGCGCGTCACCGGGCTCGATCCGGCTGACCAGCACGGTGTCTATCCGGTTGCGCCGCCCGGTGGTGCCCTCGGCGATCAGCCGGAGCCCGGCCACCTCGGCCGCGGCACCCGGGATCGGCACCCGGCCGAGCGCCTGGGCGAGCAGGCCACCGACCGTCTCCACCTCGTCGGTGGGCAGTTCGGTGTCGAACAGTTCGCCCAGATTCTCCACCGGCAGCCGTGCGGTCACCCGCACGGCCCCGTCCGCCAGGCGCTCGACCGGCGGGCGTTCGACATCGTACTCGTCGGTGATCTCGCCGACGATCTCCTCCAGGATGTCCTCGATGGTGACCAGGCCGCCGGTGCCGCCGTACTCGTCGACGACGATGACCAGGTGGTTGCGGGCCGCCTGCATCTCCGAGAGCAGGTCGTCGACCGGCTTGGACTCGGGCACGAAGGTCGCCGGGCGCATCAGCTCGGCCACCGGCATCTGCCGGGCCTCCGGGGCGCCCTGGATGCGCCGGATCAGGTCCTTGAGGTAGAGCACGCCGAGCACGTCGTCGACGTTCTCGCCGATCACCGGGATCCGGGAGAAGCCAGAGCGCAGGAAGAGCGCCAGCGCCTGCGCGAGGGTCTTGCGATCCTCTATCCACACCATCTCGGTGCGGGGCACCATCACCTCGCGGGCGATGGTGTCGCCGAGCGCGAACACCGAGTGGATCATCTGCCGCTCGCCGTGCTCGACCACGCCGCGCTGCTCGGCCAGGTCGACCAGCTCGCGCAGCTCGACCTGGGTGGCGAACGGCCCCTCCCGGAAGCCGCGCCCCGGGGTGACCGCGTTGCCGATCAGGATCAGCAGCGAGGCCAGCGGGTTGAGCGCCCGGCCCAGCCAGCGCACCAGCGGCGCGACCGCGCGGCCCACCGCGTAGGCGTGCTGCCGGCCCAGGGTGCGCGGCGCGACGCCGACCACCACGAAGCTGACCACGGTCATCGCCCCGGCGGTGACCAGGGCGGCCCGCCAGCCGGCGCCGAAGGTGTCCACCGCCACCAGCGCGACCAGCGTGGTGGCGGTCAGCTCGGCCAGCAGCCGGAGCAGGAGCAGCAGGTTGAGATGGCGGACCACGTCGCCGGCGACCGCCTGGAGGGTACGCGCGCCGCGCGCGCCGTCCCGGGCCAGCTCGGCGGCCCGGGCCGGGGAGACGGCGGCCAGCGCGGCCTCGGTCATCGCGATCAGGCCGGCGAGCACCACCAGCCCCGCCGCGACGGCGAGGAGGGGAAGGTCGGGCAGGCCGGCGGGCGCGCCGCCGGCCGCCAGGATGGCTGTCACTGCGATCGGGTCGACCGCCAGCTGGCCAGCAGTCGGGCCTGGAGACCGAACATCTCCCGCTCCTCCTCCGGCTCGGCGTGGTCGTAGCCGAGCAGGTGCAGCACGCCGTGCACGGTGAGCAGGTGCAGCTCGTCGGCGGTGGAGTGCCCGGCGGTGGCCGCCTGCTTGGCCGCCACCTCCGGGCAGAGCACGATGTCGCCGAGCAGGGCCGGCTCACCGCCGGCCGGGGCGCTCTCCCCCGGGCCGTGGTCGACGCTGCCCTCGTCCATGGGGAAAGCGAGCACGTCGGTCGGGCCGTCGCCACCCATCCAGCGGTGGTTCAGCTCCGACATGTATTCGATGTCGACCAGCAGCACGGAGAGCTCGGCGAGGGGGTTGACCCCCATCTCGTCGAGGGCGTGCCGGGCGACGGCGAGCACGGCGTCGGTGTCGACGTCGACACCGGACTCGTTGGCGATCTCGATGGACAACTGTCTTCCTCTGGTGGATTAGCGGCGCCGGCCGGCCCGGCCGCCCTGGGCGGTCCGCCCGGGCACGGCGTGCACGCTCTGCGCCTGCTGGTTCTCCCGCTCGGCGTCCCAGCGGGCGTACGCGTCGACGATGTCGCCCACCAGCTTGTGGCGGACCACGTCGGAGCTGGAGAGCTGGGCGAAGTGCACGTCCTCGACGTTGCTCAGGATCTCCCGGACCACCCGCAGGCCGCTGGTCGTGCCGCCGGGAAGGTCCACCTGGGTGACGTCACCGGTGACCACGATCTTGGAGCCGAAGCCGAGCCGGGTGAGGAACATCTTCATCTGCTCGGGCGTGGTGTTCTGCGCCTCGTCGAGGATGATGAACGCGTCGTTGAGGGTCCGGCCCCGCATGTAGGCCAGCGGCGCCACCTCGATGGTGCCGGCCGCCATCAGCTTCGGGATGGACTCCGGGTCGAGCATGTCGTGCAGCGCGTCGTAGAGCGGGCGCAGGTAGGGGTCGATCTTCTCGTTCAGGGTGCCGGGCAGGAAGCCCAGCCGTTCCCCCGCCTCGACCGCCGGCCGGGTCAGGATGATCCGGTTGACCTGCTTGGCCTGGAGCGCCTGGACGGCCTTCGCCATGGCCAGGTAGGTCTTGCCCGTGCCCGCCGGGCCGATGCCGAAGACGATGGTGTGCGCGTCGATGGCGTCGACGTAGCGCTTCTGCCCCAGGGTCTTGGGACGGATGGTGCGACCGCGCCGGGAGAGGATGTTGAGCGTCAGGACCTCGGCGGGCCGCTCGGCGCTGCCCTGCTCGAGCATGCCGACGGTACGCCGGACGGCGTCAGTGGTCAGGGTCTCGCCTTTCTCGATCAGTTCGAGCAGCTCGCTGAAGAGACGCTCGGCGAGGGCGTTGTCGGCGGGCGCGCCGGTGATGGTGATCTCGTTGCCCCGCACGTGGACGTCACTGTTGACCGAGCGTTCGACGAGCCGCAGGATCTCGTCGCCCGCGCCGAGCAGATTCACCATGATCTTCTGGTCGGGGACCGTGATCCTGGTCTGCACCCGGGGCGGGCCGGGAGGTGGGGTGCCGGTCATAGGTCGGGCCGTCGGGCCCTACGCCACCTGCTCTCGAACTCGGCGCCGGGCCCTGCTGGCGCGGCGGTCGCTCTACCCATCGTATCGGGTCAACACCGCCCGCACCGCGCCCATTTCCGGCGGTAGGAGATCAACTGCCGGCCCGGAAGTCGTACCCCTCGAAGGTCTCCTGGTGCCGGGTGAAGCGGTAGGTGGCCCAGTGCAGCCGGACCACCGCGCCGCGCTCGTCCCGGGTCAGCCGGAGCAGCTCGCCCACCTCCCGGCCCGAGACCGTGCGGAACACGTCCGGCCGGTCCGGCAGCGGCGCGAACACCGCGGGCGGCTTGCCCGCCGGCTCGTCCGCGGCCCGCGCTCGCAGCGTCCCGTCGTGCCAGGAGAAGACGTACTCGAAACCCTCGCCCCACCAGCGGCCCAGCAGGCCGCGCAGGTGCTCGGGTGCGGGCGCGCCGGGCCGCCAGGGCTCGACGTCAGCCGGGTCGTGCTCGGCGGCCGCGGCCAGCAGCCGGTGCGGCAGCTCGAAGACCTCCACGCCGGTGCCGGAGGAACCGAGCACCGCGCAACCCATCGCGCCGGCGGTGCCGTCCCCGCCGCGCCGGCCGTAGACGGCGGCCAGGAAACCGGGCATGGCACCGTCGTGCCCCACGTGCATCACCCGCCCCGGCTGTGGCACCAGGATCAGGCCGAGGCCGAAGCCGCCGGCCCAGAGCGTCTCGTCGGTGGTGGTCAGCGGCCAGCGCATCTCGTCGAGGGTGGCCGGCGCGAGCACCGCGCCGGCCGGGTCCAGCGCGGCCGGGTCGGCCAGGAAGGCCGCCCAGCGCGCCAGGTCCGGAGCGGTGCTCCAGAGCTGCGCGGCCGGGGCCACCGCGCCGAAGTCCGTGTTCGGCTCCGGCCGGGCCTCGTCGGAGTACGCGTCGACCAGGAACCCGGTCGCCGCCCGGCCGCCCGGGGTCGGGCCGGTGGCGGCCAGCCCGAGCGGGGCGAGCACCCGCTCGGCCAGCACCTCGGCCCAGGTGCCGCCACGCAGCCGGGCCACCAGCTCGCCGAGCAGCGCCAGGCCGAGGTTGGAGTAGTGGTAGCGCCGCCCGGTGGGCAGCACCCGCTCCACCCGGGCCAGCTCGGCGATGAGCTGGGTGACGTCGGGCGCGCGCAGGCTGTCCCAGACGTCGCCGTGCGGCTCGCGCTGCAGGCCGGCGGTGTGCGACAGCAGCCGGCGGACGGTCAACTCGCCGTGCGCCGGCAGGTCGAGGTGCCGCCCGATCGGGTCGTCCAGGTCGAGCAGCCCCTCGTCCCGGCACTGCATGACCAGCACTGCGGTGAAGGTCTTGGTGACCGAGCCGATCCGGAAGACCGTCTCCGGCCCGAGCGGGGTGTCGTTGCCGGTCCCGCCGACCGCGCAGGTCCAGAGCGGCCGGTCGGCCCGGTGCAGGGCGGCCGAGACGGCCGGGATCCGCCCGTGGGCCTGCGCCTGCCGCACCATCCGGCCGAGCCGGTCATGCACCGTGATCATGAGGGCAGTCTAGGCAGCGCCTCAGCGGCAGAGCATCGGGCCGAGCGGCGCGCCGCCGAGCAGGTGCGCGTGCACGTGGAAGACCTCCTGGCCGCCGTACGGGCCGGTGTTGAACATCAGCCGGAAGCCGTCCACCGTGAGCCCCTCCTCCTCGGCCACCACGGCGGCGGTGCCCAGCAGCTCACCGGCCAGCCCCGGGTCGCCCTGGGCCAGCGTGGCCACGTCCGCGTAGTGCTCCTTGGTGATCACCAGCACGTGGGTGGGCGCCTTCGGGTCGATGTCCCGGAAGGCCAGGGTGGTGGCGGTCTCGCGGACGATGGTGGCCGGGATCTCCCCGGCGACGATCCGGCAGAACAGGCAGTCGGTTCCCATCGGGGCATGGTAAGTCGTCCCGTACCCGCTCAGGCATGATGTGCCGCGTGACTTCTCGGGCGGTACTGGTGACGGGGGCCTCGCGCGGCATCGGCCGCGCGGTGGCGCGGGCGTTCGCGGCGGGCGGGGACCGGGTGGCCATCCACCACCGGGACTCCGCGGAGCTGGCCGAGGAACTGCGGGCGGACCTGCCCGGCGACGGGCACGTGGTGGTCCGCGCCGACCTGGCCGACCCGGACGCGGTCCGGGCCATGGTGGACGAGGCGGCCCAGCGCCTGGGCGGGCTCGACGTCCTGGTCAACAACGCCGGCGTCTACGGCCCCCGCGACCTGCCGCACCCGGTCTTCGGCAACACCTACGAGCAGTGGCAGGAGCAGTGGCGGCTGGTCCTGGAGACCAACCTGACCGGCGCGGCGAACGTCACCTGGTGCGCCGCCCAGCACCTGCGCGAGCGGGGCGGCCGGATCGTGAACGTGTCGTCCCGGGGCGCCTTCCGGGGTGAGCCGGAGCAGCCCGCGTACGGGGCGAGCAAGGCGGGGCTGAACGCGCTCGGTCAGTCGCTGGCGCTGGCCCTGGCCCCGTACGGCATCGCGGTGGCGACGGTCGCGCCGGGCTTCGTGGCGACCGACATGACCACCACCCACCTCAGCGGCGAGCGGGGCGACGCGATCCGTGCCCAGTCCCCCTTCAACCGGGTGGCCCGCCCCGAGGAGATCGCCGCCGCGGTGCACTGGCTGGCCAGCCCCGAGGCCGAGTGGGCCTCCGGCACCATCGTCGACCTCAACGGCGCCTCCTACCTGCGCAGCTGACGCCCCAGCGCGTCGATCATGGACTTGTGGCGCCCGCTTCGACCCTTGTGCGGCCTACGGCAGGTGCCACGACTCCATGATCGACGCGGTCAGGCGGGGTGAGGCCGGGAGGGCGGGGCGGGTTACCAGCGGGTCAGGCGGGTGGACAGGACGCTCACGGCGGCCACGCCCGCCGTTGACGTGCGGAGGACCGTCGGGCCGAGGCGGACGGGGCGGGCGCCGGCCTCCTGGAAGGCCGACACTTCGGTGTCGGTGATGCCGCCCTCGGGGCCCACGACCAGGACGATCTCGCCGGTCTCCGGCAGGTCGGCCCTGGTCAGCCGGTCGTCGGCCTCCTCGTGCAGGACGAACGCGGCGGACGCGCCGGCGATCCGCCGGGCCACCGTGGTGGTGGACTCGTCGGGTGTGCCGGCCACCACCGGCAGCCACGGGCGGCGGGCCTGCTTGGCCGCCTCCCGGGCGGTGGCCGCCCACTTCTCCCGGGCCCGTACGCCCCGGTCCCCGCGCCACTGGCTCACCGAACGCGAGGCCGCCCACGGCACGATCTCGTCCACCCCGACCTCGGTCATCGCCTGCACGGCCAGCTCGCCCCGGTCGCCCTTGGCGATGCCCTGCACCACGACCAGCCGGGGGACGGACGCGTCGACGTACCCCCGGGAGGTGACCCGGAGGTCGAGGGTGCCCCTGCCCACGGCGCTGACCACCGCGGCGGCCGTGCCGCCCCGCCCGTCGGCGAGCAGCAGTTCCTCGCCGGCGCGCAGCCGCTGCACGGTGGCCGCGTGGTGCCCCTCCGGGCCGTCCAGCGTCAGCGTGTCACCGGTGGGCAGCGCCTCGACCAGGAACAGCGGCGCCGACACCTCAGGCGTGCCCGTTGAAGGCGTCGCGCATCCGGGAGAAGAAGCCGCCCTGCTTGGTCAGCTCGGCGACCTCCTCGCCACGGGTCTTGGCGAAGTCGCGCAGCATCCGCTCCTGGTCGGCGTCGAGCTTGGTCGGGGTCCGCACGTCGAGGTGGACGTAGAGGTCGCCCCGGCCGGTGCCGCGCAGGTGCGGCACGCCCCGGGCGCGCAGCCGCAGCGTGCTGCCCGGCTGGGTGCCCGGCTTGACGTCGACCGTCTCCTCGCTGTCGAGGGTCTTGATGGTCAACCGGGTGCCGAGCGCGGCGGCGGTCATCGGCACGGTGACCCGGCAGTGCAGGTCGTCGCCCTTGCGGGAGTAGACGTCGTGCGGCCGCTCGTGGATCTCCACGTAGAGGTCGCCGGCGGTGCCGCCGCCCGGGCCCACCTCGCCCTGCTGGGCCAGCCGGATCCGCATGCCGTCCTCGACGCCCGCCGGGATCTTGACGGTGAGCGAGCGGCGGGTGCGCACCCGGCCGTCGCCCGCGCAGGTCGGGCAGGGGTGCGGGATGGTGGTGCCGTAGCCCTGGCAGACCGTGCACGGCCGGGCGGAGACCACCTGGCCGAGGAAGGTCCGCTGCACCGACTGCACCTCGCCGCGGCCGCCGCACGCCTCGCAGGTGGCCAGGTGGGTGCCGGCCGCCGTGCCGGCGCCGGAGCAGGTGGTGCAGAGCACCGCGGTGTCGACGGTGATCGGCGCCTCGACGCCGAACGCCGTCTCGTTCAGGTCCAACTCCAGCCGCAGGATCGCGTCGGCGCCCGGCCGGGTCCGCGGCCGCGGGCCCCGGCTGCCGCCCGCGGCGCCGCCGAAGAACGCGTCCATGATGTCCTGGAAGCCGACGAACGGGCCGGCGCCGCCCGGACCACCCGGGCCCGCGCCCCCGCCGCCCGGGGCGAGCGGGTCGCCGCCCAGGTCGACGATCTGCCGTTTCCGGTCGTCCGAGAGAACCTCGTACGCGGCGTTGATGTCCTTGAACTTCTCCTGTGCCTCCGGGTCCGGATTGACGTCCGGGTGGAACTGGCGCGCCAGCTTGCGGTAGGCGCGCTTGATCTCGTCGTCGGAGGCGTCCCGGCTCACGCCAAGAATGCCGTAGTAGTCCCTGGCCACTGCGTCTGGTGTCCTCATGTTCGTCTCGCGTTGCGCCGGTCGTCGGCCGGAGCCGGCCGTCGGCCCTGACTGGTCAGTTCTGGGCCAGCAGTTCGCCCACGTAGCGTGCCACGGCCCTCACCGTGGCGATGGTGCCGGGGTAGTCCATCCGGGTCGGGCCAAGCACGCCGAGACCACCCACGATGGTGGCGCCCGGGCCGTAGCCGGTGCTGACCACCGAGGCGGCGCGCAGGTTGTCGATCTCGTTCTCGTCCCCGATGAGCACCCGGGTGGTGCTCGGCTCGGCCTCCCCGATCAGCTTGAGCAGCACGACCTCCTCCTCGAGCGCCTCGAGGATCGGACGCAGCGAACCCTGGAAGTCGAGCAGACCACCCCGGGTGAGGTTGGCAGTGCCGGCCAGCGCGATGCGCTCCTCGTGCCGCTCGACCAGCGTCTCCAGCAGCACGCTGGAGAGCGTGGCCATGGCCGGACGCAGCTGCGGCGTGGCCTCGTCGACCAGGGCCTGCACCAGTGGCGGGGTGTCGGAGAGCCGACTGCCGACCAGCTTCTCGTTGACCAGGCGGCGCAGGTCGGTGACGTCCTCGGCCGGGATCGGGCCGGGCAGCTCGACCAGCCGCTGCTCGACCCGGCCGGTGTCGGCGATCATGACGACCATCAGCCGGGTGGTGGAGATCGGCACCAGCTCCAGGTGGCGCACCTTGGAACGGGCCAGGCTCGGGTACTGCACCACGGCGACCTGCCGGGTGAGCTGGGCCAGCAGCCGGACCGTGCGGTGCACCACGTCGTCCAGGTCGACCGCGCCGACCAGGAAGCGCTCGATGGCCCGGCGCTCGGCCGGGCTGAGCGGCTTGACCCGGGAGAGCCGGTCGACGAAGAGCCGGTAGCCGCGGTCGGTGGGCACCCGGCCGGCACTGGTGTGCGGCTGCCGGATGTAGCCCTCCTCCTCCAGCACCGCCATGTCGTTGCGGACGGTCGCCGGGGAGACGCCGAGCTGGTGGCGCTCGACCAGCGCCTTGCTGCCGACCGGCTCCTGCGTGGCGACGTAGTCCTCGACGATCGCGCGGAGCACGGCGAGCTTGCGGTCGTCGAGACCCATCTCCCCCACCTCCTGACGCACCTCGTCCGCACCGGCGCACGGCATCTGGCACTCGACTGTAGCGAGTGCCAGTCTACGTCGGCGTGCCCGCCGACGCGATGATCAGCGACGCACCTCCGGTGCGGCCCGCCGCACATCCGACCCACCAGGGCCGAACAGCCGGACATCCCGGGCGATCTCGCTCTGGTGCGCCCTTGCCTCCGGGACCTACCGTGACGTCCATGACTGAACCTCCTCGCCCTCCCGGAGCGGGGGACTCCGGCGCCCCGCCGCCGGAGCCGACCCCGCCGTCGGCACCGCACGGTTCGTCGCCGGCCGACGAGCCCCCCACCGCACCACTGTCCGGGGCACCGGCGCCGGGCGGCCATCCCCCGCCCGGCGGCTATCCGCCGCCTCCCGGCGGCCAGCCGCCGTCGGGCGGTTACCCACCCCCGGGCGGCTACCCCCCGCCGGGCGGCTACGCCCCCTCGGGCGCCGGCTACCCGGGCGGCGGCGCCTACGGACCGCCCGCCGGCTACGCCAACAACGACGACAAGACCTGGGCCCTGGTCGCGCACTTCGGCGGCGCGGCCGGGATGTTCGTGGGCGGCGGCGTGCTGGGCTGGGTCGCCCCGCTGATCGCCCTGCTCGCCCGCGGCAACCAGTCGCCGACCGTCCGCGCGCACGCGATCGCCGCGCTCAACTTCCAGCTCATCTGGTCGATCATCGCGCTGGTCGGCTGGATCCTCGCCTGCATCCTGATCGGCTTCGTGATCGGTTTCGGCGCGATGATCGTCGGCATCATCTTCGGCATCCTGGCCGGGGTGAAGGCCAACGAGGGGCAGCTCTACCGCTACCCGATGTCGGCCAGCCTGATCAAGTGACCCGCCCCCCCCGGCCGGCTCCCTACCCCGGGGGCCGGCCGGCCCGGTCACGGCAGCAGGTCGCGGACGACCGCGTCGGCGAGCAGCCGGCCGCGCAGGGTGAGCACCGCCCGGCCCGCGGCGTACGCGTCGGCGTCCAGCAGGCCCCCGGCCCGGGCCCGCTCGGCGCCCGCCCGGCCCGCCTCGTCGAGCCCGGCCAGCGGCAGCCCGGCGGCGAGCCGCAGCCGCAGCATCACGTCCTCCATGTGCGCCTCGTCGGGCGTCAGCAGCTCCCGGGCCAGGCCGGGCGACTCCCCGGCGGCGAGCCGCTGCGCGTACGCCGTCGGGTGCTTGACGTTCCACCAGCGCACCCCGCCGACGTGGCTGTGCGCCCCCGGGCCCAGGCCCCACCAGTCGGCGCCGGTCCAGTAGAGCAGGTTGTGCCGGCACCGGGCCGCTTCGGAGCGGGCCCAGTTGGAGACCTCGTACCAGGAGAAGCCGGCCGCCGCGAGGGCCGCCTCCGCGGCCAGGTAGCGGTCCGCCGCCACGTCGTCACTGGGGTACGGCAGCTCGCCGCGGCGCATCCGGGCGGCCAGCCGGGTGCCGTCCTCGACGATCAGGGCGTACGCGCTGACGTGGTCCACCCCCGCCGCGACCACCTGGTCCAGCGAAGCGGCGAAGTCCTCGGCGCTCTCCCCCGGCGTGCCGTAGATCAGGTCCAGGTTCACGTGCTCGAACCCGGCATCCCGGGCCTCCAGGGCGGCGGCGGTGGCCCGGCCGGCGCTGTGCTGCCGGTCGAGGATCGCCAGCACCCCGGGCGCCGCGGACTGCATGCCCAGCGAGATCCGGGTGTAGCCGGCGGCCCGCAGGGTCTTGAGCGACTCCGGGGTGACCGTCTCGGGGTTGGCCTCGGTGGTCACCTCGGCGTCGGCGGCCAGCCCCCAGGTGCGGTCGATGCCGTCGAGGATCCGGGCCAGGTCGTCGGCGGGGAGCAGGGTGGGCGTGCCGCCGCCGACGAAGACGGTGTCCACCCGGGGCGGCGGGCTGTCGCCCAGCACCCGGCCGGCGAGGGCCAGCTCGGCCAGCACCGTGTCGGCGTACGTCTCCCGGCTCGCCCCGCCACCCAGCTCGGCCGCGGTGTAGGTGTTGAAGTCGCAGTAGCCGCACCGGCTGGCGCAGAACGGGACGTGCACGTACACACCGAAGCCGCGGGCGCCGACGGCGCGGCGGGCGGCAGCGGGCAGCGCCCCGTCGCGCGGGACGGGTTCGCCTTCTGGAAGGACGCCGGGCATGGCCACTAGTGTGCCCGGCATGACCTCTCCGGACGCTCTCGTGCGGGTCGCCACGGCCCGTGGGGTGACCACCCTCACCCTGGACAGCCCGCAGAACCGCAACGCGCTCTCCACCCCGCTGATGACCGAGCTGCTGGCCGGGCTGGCCGCGGCGGTCGCCGACGACGCGGTCCGGGCGATCGTGCTGGACCACACCGGCCCGGTGTTCTGCTCCGGCGCGGACCTGAAGGAGACCGCCGCCGCGTACGCCAGCGGGTCGGTGCCGGCCGGGATGCTGGGCGACGTGCTGGTCGCGGTCCGGGAGTGCCCGAAGCCGGTGCTGGCCAGGGTGGCCGGGCCGGCGCGGGCCGGCGGGCTGGGCCTGATCGCGGCCGCGGACCTGGCGGTCTGCGCCGAGGAGGCCACGTTCGCCTTCACCGAGGTCCGGATCGGGGTGATCCCGGCGGTGATCTCGGCGACCGTACTGCCCCGGCTGCACCCCCGGGCGGCCGCCGAGCTGTACCTCACCGGCGACACCTTCGACGGCCGACGGGCCGCCGAGATCGGCCTGGTCACCGCCGCCGTGCCGGCGGACGCGCTGGACGCCGCGGTGGACCGCTACCGCGACTCGCTGGTCAAGGGCGCGCCGAAGGCCCTCGCCGGGACCAAGGAGCTGCTGCGCCGCCCGGCCGCGACCGACCTGCGGGCCGAGATCGCCGAGTTGGCCGCCCTGTCCACCCGGTACTTCCTCTCCGAGGAGGGCCGGGAAGGCGTCCTCGCGTTCCGGGAGAAGCGGCCCGCGGCCTGGGTGCCCGCCGCAGACTGAGGCCGGAGGTGCGGGGTCGGCTACGGACCGTGAGGCGTCCGGTCGGCCGACCCGGACACTGGAGTGAGCGACGTACGCTTGGCGGGCTGTCGGGACAGGAGGTGCGGGTGCGAACGCGAACGGCGATCGTGGCATCGGGTGTGGTGGTGGCGGTCCTGGCCCTGCTCGGCGTGTGGTTCGTCGCGAAGCAGTTCGGGCACCACCTGCGGCTGCCGCTGGCCAGCCGGACCTGCACCGTCCGGGCCGACGGCGAGGTCGTGCTCGGTGCCGACCAGATGGCCAACGCGGCCACCATCGCGGCGATCGGCGTGCAGCGGAAGATGCCGGAGCGGGCCGTGGTGGTGGCGCTGGCGACGGCGTACCAGGAGTCGCACCTGCGCAACATCGCGCACGGCGACCGGGACTCGCTCGGCCTGTTCCAGCAACGCCCGAGCCAGGGCTGGGGTACCCCGGAGGAGATCCGCGACCCGCGCTACGCGGCCAAGAAGTTCTACGCCGCGCTGAAGAAGGTCAAGGGCTGGGAGAAGCTGCGGGTCACCGAGGCCGCCCAGCGGGTGCAGCGGTCGGCCTACCCCGAGGCGTACGAGAAGTGGGCGGACGAGTCGCAGGTGCTCACCCGCGCCCTGCTCGGGAACGCGACCGGGGCGGTGGCCTGCACGGTCGGCCCGACGCCGACGATGCGCGGCCCGGCCGCCGCGACCGCGCTGTTGCAGAGCCTGGCCCTGGACTGGGGCCTGCCGGAGCTGGCCTCGGCCACCGACCTGACCGGGCTGACCTTGCCGGCCGCCGACAACCGCAACGGCTGGCGGTACGCCCACTGGCTGGTCTCGCACGCCGACGACCACGGGGTGAAGCGGGTCCGCTTCGGCGACCTGGAGTGGACGGCCGAGCAGGGCACCTGGGCCAAGGTGAAGGGTGACCCGGCGAGCCAGGTGCTGGCCGAGGTCTTCGCCGCCACCTGACCCGAGCCGCTGCCTGACCCGAGCCGCCGCCGGCCGGTCCCGGCCCCGGCGGTCAGCCGGCGGCGGCGCCCAGGCGGCGGCGGACCTTCTCCCGCAACGACTCGGGCAGCTCCGGCACGTCGAGCAGGCGGGGCAGCAGCTCCGGCTCCAGGGTGGTGGCCCGGAACACCTCGCCGATCGTCACCCCGTGCGCCGGCCGGTCGACGACCTCGACGGGATCGCCGGCCCCCACCTCGCCCTCGCGCAGCACCCGCAGGTACGCCCCGGGCGCGCCCCGGAGGGTGAACCGCTTGATCAGGTCGGGCACGCCCCAGAACCCGGCGAAGGTGGTGCACGGGGTGCGCGGCTTGGTCACCTCCAGCAGGGCGGAGCCGACCGCCCAGCGCTCGCCGATCACCGCCCCGGTGACGTCCACCGCCCAGGTGGTGAGGTTCTCGCCGAAGGCGCCCGGCCGCAGCGCCCGGCCCATCTCGCCGGCCCACCAGCCGGCGTCCTCCTCGGCGTACGCGTAGACCGCCTGGTCGGGGCCGCCGTGGTGGGCCCGCTCGCCGATGAAGTCACCGGTCACCCCGGCGAACCGGACCGCCACCCGGCCGTCCACCGGCCGCTTGTCGATGCCGCTGCGACCGCTCTCGTCGCCCGCCCACTCCGCCTCGGTCACCACGCCGAGGTTCACCGCCGCCAGCCTGCCCGTCATGGCGGTCAGCCTAGGGGCCGCCGCCGGGCGCCGGGAAACGGGTTCGTCCCGGCGGGCGGCTCAGCCCTTGACGGCCCCGGCGACCAGGCCGGAGACCATCCGGCGCTGCACCAGCAGGAAGAAGACGATCACCGGCAGGGTGAACAGCGTCGACGCGGCCATCACCGAGCCCCAGGCGGTGTCGTCCCGCCCGAAGAAGAACGTCATGGCCACCGGCAACGTGTACTTGTGCTGGTCGTTGACGAAGGTCAGCGCGAAGATCAGCTCGTTCCAGGCGGTGATGAAGGAGAAGATGCTGGTCGCCACCAGACCGGGGGCGACCAGCGGGAAGAGGACCTTGCGGAAGGTCTGGGCGCGGCTGGCCCCGTCGATCGCCGCCGCCTCCTCAAGCTCCTTGGGCACGGCGGCCACGAAGCCGCGCAGCATCCAGACCGCGAACGGCAGGGAGAAGCCGAGGTAGGTCAGGATCAGGCTGGGCAGGGTGTTGTAGAGGCCGAGCCGCTGGATCATCAGGAACAGCGGGATGACCAGCGCCTCCAGCGGGATCATCTGCACCACCAGCAGCAGGATGAGGAAGGTGGTGCGCAGCTTGAAGCGGAAGCGGGCCACCGCGGTCGCGGCGAGCAACGCGACCAGCCCGCTCAGCAGGACGGTGGCCACCGCCACCAACGCGCTGTTGAGGAAGAAGTCGGTGAAGGTCACGCCGGGGATCAGGTTGCCCGTGAGGATCTCCCGGTAGTGCTCCAGGGTCGGCTCGGCCGGCACCGGGCGCGGGGTGGCCGAGAAGATCTCCCGGTTGGGCTTCAGCGAGGTGGCGACCATCCAGTAGACGGGGAAGGCCGCGAAGAGCGCGACCAGCAGGCCGGCGCCGTTGAGGGCGATCTTCTTCACGACTCGTCCTCCTGCCGCAGCACCATACGGACGTACACGCCGGTCACCACGAGCAGGATCAGGGTGAGGATGACGGCGATCGCGGAACCCAGGCCGTACTTGGGCGGCGGCGAGAACGCCTCCGCGTAGGAGTAGATCGACAGCATGAACGTCGACCGGTCCTGGGTGCCGCCGGCCAGCACGAACTGCTGCGTGAAGACCTTGAAGTCCCAGATCGTGGAGAGCACCACGAGGATGCCGAAGACCGGCCGCAGCGTCGGGAAGGTGACCGACCAGAAGACCCGCCACGGCCCGGCCCCGTCCACCCGGGCGGCCTCCTGCAGCTCGCTCGGCACGCTCTTGAGCCCGGCCAGCACGCTGACCGCGATGAACGGGAACGAGTGCCAGACCACCACCAGGGTCAGGATGCCGAAGAAGAGCAGGGGGTCGTTGAACCAGCCGTAGCCGGTCCAGTCGCTGCGGCCGAACAGGGCCGTGGAGAGCCCGTCCGGAAGCTTGTTGAACAGCCAGGTGACCAGGCCGCTAGTGTCGTCGAAGATCCACTTCCAGACGATGGTGCCGGTCAGCGCCGGGGTGGCCCAGGCCAGCATCACGCAGCTCGCCACGAAGGTGGCCATCTTCTTCCCGAGCCGGTTGAGCAGCAGCCCGACCAGGGTGCCGAGGATCATGGTGAGCACCACGTTGGCCACGGCGAAGAGCACGGTGTTGCGCAGCACCGTACGGAAGAACGGGTCACCGAGGATCTGTGCGTAGTTGGCCAGGCCGACCCACGGCCACTCGCGGTCCCCCCGTAGCTGCCGGACGCTGTCCAGCTTGTAGAAGGACATCATCACGACCTGCCCGAGCGGCCAGAGCAGCAGCACCGCGATGATCGCCAGGCAGGGCAGGAGCAACAGGTACGGGAGGTGGTCCGCGCGGCGGCGGCGCCGCCGCGCGGGGGGGGGCCGCCGCGCGGGGGGGCCCGGGGGGGTGGTGGTGT
>NZ_JBEXLR010000119.1:0-17854 GCF_040610095.1 Micromonospora sp. NPDC004540 | reverse complement strand
GCCGCCGCACCGCCCGACCGGTCCTCCAGCTCCGCCGGCTGCGGGTCTGCGAGCCCCGCGCGGGCGCGGTCGAGGCCGCCGCCGTGCTCGCCGGGGCCGGCGGGGCGAGCTGGGCGATCGCCCTGCGCCTGGAACACCGCCGCGGCACCTGGCTCTGCACCGTCCTCGACGTCCTCTGATCCCGCGCCCGACGGGGTTGGAGACGGGGACGGGCCCCGGCCGGTGGCCGGGGCCCGTCGTGGCTGGAGCGGGGTGGGTCAGTTGCCGCCGTTGGGAGCGCCGTGGCAGCGCTTGTACTTGCGGCCGGAGCCGCACGGGCAGGGGGCGTTGCGGGACGGGCCCTCGCCGGCGCCGTCGACCTGACCGGGCGCGGCCCGTCGGGCAGTGCTCGCCGCGACCGCCTGGCCGCTCATCCCGGCCGTCGACCGGCGCGGGGTGGCGGCGGCGGGACGCTCCGAGGTCTCGGGGCGGCCGATGCCGAGGGCCGGCGCCTGCTCCTCGGCGCGCTCGATCACCGGCGCGCCGCGACCGGCCTCGCCGTCGACGGAGGGCGCCGAGTATTGCAGGCCCTGCTGCTGCGGCGCGCGGTTGAGACCCTTGGCCCGGATCTCCACCGGCTTCTCCAGCAGCTGGACCTCCTCGGCCTCCGGCGCGGGCTCCTCGACCTGCACCTCCAGGTTGTAGAGGAAGCCGACCGTCTCCTCCTTGATGCCGTCCATCATGGTGGCGAACATGTCGAAGCCCTCGCGCTGGTACTCGATGACCGGGTCGCGCTGGGCGTACGCCCGCAGGCTGATGCCCTCCTGGAGGTAGTCCATCTCGTAGAGGTGCTCGCGCCACTTGCGGTCGATCACCTGGAGCAGGACCATCCGCTCGAGCTGGCGGGCCGCCTCCTCGCCGAGCTGCTCCTCGCGCCGGTCGTACGCGGCGTGCGCGTCCTCCTTGAGGCGGGCGAGCAGGAAGTCCTGGTCGAGGCCGGCCCGGGAGCCCACCTCCTCCTCCAGCTCGTCGACGGTGGTGCCCACCGGGTAGAGCTGCTTGAGGTTGGACCAGAGCTGGTCGAGATCCCAGTCCTCGGCGTAGCCGTCGCTCGTGGCGCCCACCACGTACGCGCCGACCACGTCGTCGATCATGTTGCGGACCTGGTCGGAGAGGTCCTCGCCGTTGAGCACGCGGAGGCGCTCGGCGTAGATCACCTGGCGCTGCTTGTTGAGCACCTCGTCGTACTTGAGGACGTTCTTCCGGATCTCGGCGTTCTGGCCCTCGATCTGGGCCTGCGCGCTCTTGATCTGGCGGGTGACCATCTTCGACTCGATGGGCACGTCCTCCGGGATGTTGAAGCGGTCCATCACCGCCTCGACGGCACCGGCCCGGAAGCGCTTCATCAGGTCGTCCTGGAGGGACAGGTAGAAGCGGGACTCGCCGGGGTCACCCTGCCGGCCGGCGCGACCGCGCAGCTGGTTGTCGATCCGGCGCGACTCGTGCCGCTCGGTGCCCAGCACGTAGAGGCCACCGGCGGCGGCCACCTCCTCCGCCTCGGCGTCGCAGGCCTGCTTCCAGGTGGGCAGGACCTCCTCCATCGCCTTGGCGTACTCCTCGGGCTGCTCGACCGGGTCGAGGCCGCGCTGGCGCAGCTCGTTGGCGGCGAGGAACTCGGCGTTGCCGCCGAGCAGGATGTCGGTGCCGCGGCCGGCCATGTTGGTGGCGACGGTGACCGCGCCCTTGCGCCCGGCCTGGGCGACGATCTCCGCCTCCTTGGCGTGGAACTTCGCGTTCAGCACGGAGTGCGGGATGCCCCGGCGGCGCAGCATGTGGGAGAGGATCTCGGAGTTCTCCACCGAGACCGTGCCGACCAGCACCGGCTGGCCCTGCTCGTGCCGCTCGGCGATGTCCTCGACCACGGCGTTGAACTTGGCCTTCTCGGTCTTGTAGATGACGTCCGCCCGGTCGAGGCGGACCATCGGCCGGTGCGTCGGGATGGTCACGACGCCGACCTTGTAGACCTTGTTGAACTCGCTCGCCTCGGTCTGCGCGGTGCCGGTCATGCCGGAGAGCTTCTCGTAGAGGCGGAAGTAGTTCTGGAGGGTGATGGTGGCCAGGGTCTGGTTCTCCTGCTTGATCTCCACCCCCTCCTTGGCCTCGATCGCCTGGTGCATGCCCTCGTTGTAGCGGCGGCCGTGCAGGATGCGGCCGGTGAACTCGTCGACGATGAGGACCTCGCCGTCGCTGACGATGTAGTCCTTGTCGCGCTTGTAGAGCTCCTTGGCCTTGATCGCGTTGTTCATGTAGCCGACGAGCGGGGTGTTGACCGACTCGTAGAGGTTGTCGATGCCGAGCCGGTCCTCGATCTTGGCGACACCGCGCTCGGTGATGGCGATCGTGCGCTTGGCGTGGTCGACCTCGTAGTCGCCCTCGCCGTCGGTGCCGGGCTGGAGGCGGGCCACCACGGCGGCGAACTCCTGGTACCAGCGGGCGGAGTGCTCGGCCGGGCCGGAGATGATCAGCGGGGTCCGGGCCTCGTCGATGAGGATCGAGTCGACCTCGTCGACCACCGCGAAGAAGTGGCCGCGCTGGACCAGCTCCTCCCGCGACCAGGCCATGTTGTCGCGCAGGTAGTCGAAGCCGAACTCGTTGTTGGTGCCGTAGGTGATGTCACACTCGTAGGCCGCGCGGTGCTCGGTGGCCGGCCGGTTGGGCAGCACCACGCCCACGGTGAGGCCGAGGAACTCGTGCACCCGGCCCATCCAGGCGGCGTCGCGCTCGGCCAGGTAGTCGTTCACGGTGATCACGTGCACGCCCTTGCCGGCGAGCGCGTTCAGGTAGACCGGCATGACCGAGGTCAGGGTCTTGCCCTCACCGGTCTTCATCTCGGCGATGTTGCCGAAGTGCAGCGCCGCGCCGCCCATCACCTGGACGTCGTAGGGCCGCTGGCCGAGCACCCGGGCGGCGGCCTCCCGGCACACCGCGAACGCCTCGGGCAGCAGGTCGTCGAGGGTCTCACCGTCGGCGAGCCGCTCCCTGAACTGGTCGGTCATGTCCCGCAGCTCGTCGTCGCTGAGGTTGACGTAGTCGTCCTCGATCGAGTTGACGGCGGCGGCGATGGCCTTGAGCCGGCGCACCATACGGCCCGCGCCCGCGCTAAGGACCTTTTCCAGAATCGACACGGATCAACGCTCCCCTAGACAGTCTCGAACCATCGTAGGCGCTCCGACGCGGCGATGGTCACTGGTGGCGGCGGTCCGGGGCCGCGAACCCGACATAACGCCGAGCGGGGGCGCTGAGCGGCGGCAATCGGGTTACGCCGTACGCGAAAGATCCGGCACGATGGCTCGGGTGGAGCCTGTGGAGATCATCGAGGACGGCCTGCTGCTGCGACCCTGGCGGGCGGAGGACGCCGACGCGGTGTACCGCGCCTGCCAGGATCCGGACATCCAGCGCTGGACCACCGTACCTCGCCCGTACCTGCCCGAACACGCCCTCGGATTCGTGACCACGATCAGCGGGGCGGCCTGGGCGGAGGGCACCGGGGCACCCTTCGCGGTCTGCGACGCGGAGACCGGCGAGCTGCTCGCCTCCTGCGGACTGGTCTCCATCGACCGGGCCCTGGACTCCGCCGAGGTGGGCTACTGGACCGCACCCTGGGCCCGGGGCCGGGGCGTGGCGGTGCGGGCCACCCGGGCGGTCGCCCGCTGGGCGTTCGACGCGCTCAAGCTGCGCCGGGTGATCTGGCAGGCGGAGGTCGGCAACCACGCCTCCCGGCTGGTCGCGCTCCGGGCCGGCTTCCGGGTCGAGGGCGAGCTGCGGCTGGCCCACCCGGCGGTCGACGGCCGCCCGGAGGGCTGGATCGGCTCGCTCTTCCCGGCCGAGCTCGCCGCGCCGGGTGAGCCCGCCCCCCACGGCCCGGACACCCTCCAGGCCCGCCGGGCGGCGGTCTTCGGCCGGCCCCAGCCGGTCCTGTTCGCCACCGCCGGCGCCACCGAGCTGCGGCTGCGCCCGCTGGAGGAGCGCGACATCGACGCGCTCGTGAGCACCTGCCGGGACGAGGAGACCATCCGCTGGACCACGGTGCCGCACCCCTACCAGCGGGAGCACGCCGAGAGCTTCCTGCGGGACGTCGCGGAGGCGGCCTGGGCCCGGGGCACCGGCGCCTCCTACGCCGTCGCCGACGCCGAGGACCGCTACGTGGCCTCGATCGACCTGCGCATCTCCCCCGGCACGCCGCTCGTCGCCGACGTGGGCTTCATGACCGCCCCGCACGCCCGCGGGCGTGGCTACCTGCCGGCCGCGCTGGCCGCGCTCTGCGCCTGGGGCTTCACCACGCTCGGGCTGGCCCGGGTCGAGTGGCGGGCCAACGTGGGCAACACCGCCTCCCGGCGGGCCGCCGAGAAGGCCGGCTTCACCGTCGAGGGCACCCTGCGCGGTGGCGTCCAGCACCGCGGGGAACGGCAGGACGTCTGGGTCGGCGGCCTACTCCCGCAGGACCTGCGGTGACACCGGAGACCATCGAGGCGTACGGAGTGCGGCTGCGGCCGTTCCGCCCGGCCGACGCGCCGGAGGTGGTCGCCGGCTGCGCCGACCCGGAGACCCGGCGGTTCATCCCGGCCATGCCGGATCCGTACACGGCGCGGAGCGCCCACTGGTGGATCACCGAGGGCGCGCCGGCCGCGTGGGCGGCCGGCGGGGCCGCGTACGCGATCGCCGACCGGGACACCGACCGGCTGCTCGGCGGCATCGGGCTGACGCCGATCAGCGAGGAGCGGGGGCACTTCGAGATCGGCTACTGGGTGGTGCCGGCGGCCCGGGGCCGGGGCGTGGCCGCCGCGGCGACCCGGGCCCTGAGCGCGGCGGCCTTCGCGGCCGGGGTGGGCCGGCTGGAACTGCTCACCCACGAGGAGAACGGGCCGAGCCAGCGGGTGGCGCTGGCCTGCGGCTACGGGCACGAGGGCGTCCGGCGGGCGGCGAGCGCCCCGCGCGACGGCGTCCGGCACGACATGGTGGCCTGGGTACGCCTCGCCCACGACCCGCCCGGGCCGACCGCCCGGCTGCTGCCGGACCTGCCCGACGGCCGGCTCACCGACGGCGTGGTGACGCTGCGCCGGCTCGGGCCGGCGGACGCCGACCCGATGTACCGGCTGCACAGCCGGCCCGAGGTGGTGGCGAACCGGGTCCCGCCGGTGGCGCCGGACCGGGCGCCGATCGAGCGGCGCTGCCGGCTGGCGGAGAGCCGCTGGCTGGCCGGCCGCTCGGCCGACCTGGCGATCCTCGACGCGGCGACCGGCACGGTGGCCGGCGGCTGCGCCCTGATCTACGACGAGCCCGCCACCGGCCAGGCCATGCTCGGCTACAGCATGCTGCCCGAGGCACGCGGCCGGGGGCTGGCCACCCGGGCGGTGGGCCTCGTCGCCGGCTGGGCGTTCGGGGTCGGGCTGGCCCGGCTCTGGGCCGGCACCCGGCCGGAGAACGTCGCCTCGCAGCGGGTGCTGGCGAAGGCCGGCTTCCGGCGGGAGGGGCTCCTGCGCGGCCGGCTGCCCGGCCCGGACGGGACCCGGATCGACTCGCTGATCTTCGGTCTGCTGCCCGGCGACCGCAGCGGCTGACGGCGGAAGCCGTGGTGGTCGCCCACCACGGCTTCCGGCCGGTTGTGTCCCGCGGGGTGGTCAGGGGTCAGGTGTCGAGCGAGATGATCCCGTAGTCGTAGGCGTGCCGGCGGTAGACCACGCTCGGGCGGCCGGACTCCTTGTCGTGGAACAGATAGAAGTCGTGGCCGACCAGTTCCATCTGGAACAGCGCATCGTCGACCGTCATCGGCTCGGCGGGGTGCACCTTCGCCCGCGCGATGTGCCACGGCTGGTCGTCGGGTTCCTCGTAGCCACTCTCGTCGGGCCGTTCCGCGACGGCGGTGGCCGTCCCGTGCCCGTTCAGCGCCGCCAGGCCGGGCCCGTCGAGGTCGGCCACCGGCAGATCGGCGGTGGCGGCGGCGACGGAGAGCGGCGCGTGCCGGCCGCGGTGCACCCGGCGGCGGTCGGCCGCCCGGCGGAAACGCGTGTCCAGCTTGGCGATGGCGGCGTCCAGCGCGCTGTAGAAATCATTCGTGCAGGCCTCGGCCCGGATCACCGGGCCGCGCGTCACGCAGGTGATTTCCACCCGCTGGCAGTGATCGGCCTGGCGCGGATTGCGCTCGTGGAACAACTCGACGTCCACGCGAATGAGCTTGTGGTCGTAGCGTTCGATCTTCGCGAGCTTTTCGGCTACGTGCACCCGGTAATGGTCCGGCACTTCGACGTTACGGCCCTTGACCACGATGTCCACGTGACCTCCCTTGTTCGGACGGTCGTTCGGTCCGGATCTTCCGGTCGACGCACCCAGGGAGAACCCCGTTCGGCGTCGACCGATGGTGTACGGCTACGCCTCCTTCCAGTGCCGGGGGAAGGTTGGCAACCCTCCTACCCCCGACACGAAAACGCTAACTCCTGTTCGGCCACCAGTCACCCCTAGTTGCCGGGAGAGGCCGCGAAATTTAACAGCTCATACACCATGGGGTGAAACGGAAACACGAAGCGTCACTGATGGTGCCGCTTTTGCGTTGCGGCGAGCACCGCCGCGACCTTTGGCGTCATTCCCGCCCCGCGCATGACCCGACTCACCGCCGCCAGGGTGGCCCCGGTCGTGACGATGTCGTCCAGCAGCACCACCGGCCCGGCCGCCCCGCCGGCCCGGCGCAGCCGGAACGCCGCCTCGGCCGCGGCAGCCCGGCCGGCGCTGTCCAGCGCCACCGAGTCCGGCCGGGGCAGCGCGCGCATCGGCCGCAGCACGCGTACCGGCCAGCCGGCCGCGTGCAGCCGGGCCGCCGCGTGGCGGGTCATCCGGTCCAGGTGGTCGCCGTACCGGGCCCGGGCCGCCCGCGCGGTGTCCGGCACCGCCACCAGGGTCACCGGGCCTCGCGTGCCCACCGCCGCGGCCACCACCTCGGCCAGCAGCGCGCCCAACGGCCGGGCGAGCCCGTGCCGACCCCGCTCCTTGTACGCGAGCAGCCCGTTTCGCAGCGCGCCCGCGTACGGCCCGAGGGCGACACAGGGCGGCAGGCCGGGCGGGGCCGGGTCGGGGCGGGTCGGCGCGGGAGCCAGCGCCTCCAGGTCGCCCACACAACGTGGGCAGAAGCCCTGCCGCAGGCCGGGGACGCGCTCGCCGCAGCCGGCACACCCGGCCGGCAGCACCAGGTCGGTCAGGTCCGACCAGAGTCCGCCCGGGCCCGGCACCGGCGCCTCAGTAGAGGAAGAAGGGTGCGGTGGGGTTGGTCGCCCGGCTGCCCGCCGGCACGTCCAGCACCTGTTCCCGCTTGATGATGTCGAGCGGGTTGTTCCGGAAGGCCGCCTTGTTCGCCTCGTACATGAACGACAGCGACGGCAGCCCGCCGACCGCGCCGCCCGGGTAGGCCGCCAACTGGGTCACCTCGGCGCCGATGTCCCGCTTGAGCGCGGTCTCCTGGGCGCCGTCGACCGTGATCTGGTGGATCGCCGGCCGCCGGTCCGCCTCGTTGCCGGCGAGGACCAACTCGTTCTCGGCCACCCAGTCGACGGCGCTGATGCCGGTGAGCAGGGTGACCAGCCGGCGCGGCTGGCCCACGCTGACCACGCCGCCGTCGACGTTCACCGCGGCCATGTAGAGGGCGCCCCCGCTGACCAGGGCGATCCGGTGTCCGTCGAGGGACCCGGCGACCGCCACGACCGGACCGGGGACGGTCAACGGGACCGGGCTCATCCCGGCCGCCCCGTCGAACCGGTAGAGCTTGCCGTCCGCGGCCACCAGGCCGGCGGGGTGCCGCTCGTCCAGGGACCGGAGCCAGGTGGGCCGGCCCAGCGCGCGGTACGTCTCGCTGCTGGTGTTGAACACCGTCACGGGGTCCGGGCCGGAGCCGACCTTGAGCCGCTGCCGGCGGTCCGTTCCGGTCACCACGAGCGCGGCCAGCACCTGGTCGTCGGCGCGGGCGAGCGCCGCGGAGACCACGTTCTTGTTGGCGGCGGGCGGCAGCGGGACGGCGGCTCTCGGTTCGTTGGCGATGGCGAGCGGGCGGATGGCGCCGTCGTAGACGCTGAACCGAGCCGGGCGGTCCCCGGTCGGGTACGCGGCGTGCGCCGTCCGCTCCTGCTCGAGGTCGACGGTGCGCCGCTTCTGGTTCTGGATCTTCAGGTCGAGCTGGCCGTCCAGCTCGGGCAGCGACCAGGCGAGCTGGGTGGCGAGCAGGCCGAGCTTCTTGTCGTCGGCCCCCGGCATGCTGAGGTTGACCTCCCAGTGCCCGTCCGCGCCGGTGGCGTTGTTGATCGGCCGGGTGCTGTCGGGCAGCCCGGTCACCCCCGGGGCCAGCCAGTCGGACGGGCCCCCGGTCAGCCACTTCACCACGTCGGTGACCCGCCGCTCGGCCGGCACCGACGAGGGCAGGTAGCGCAGGTCGGGCACCAGCCGGGACTGGTCCGAGTTCCAGAAGTAGATGGTGCGCGACCGGTAGTACTCCCGCAACGCGGTGTCGCTGATCAGCAGCCGGTTCGGCACGTCGGTGAGGAGCAGCCCGGGGCCGGCCGGATCGGCCCGGCGGAGCTGGAAAACGTATTCGGTCTCGCTGGCCACCGGCGGGGCCAGGCTGCCGTCGGCGCGCAGCACGCCGACCTGCTGCACCTTGACCGTCACCTCGCGTGTGCCCTGGTTGTTCTCCGGCGTGACCTCGGGCTTCTCCCGGAGCCGGACCACGGTCAGCTCGATCTCGCTGCTCTGCTTCTTCTCCGTCAGCAGGCTCTTCGCCTCCTGCGCAACGAACTCCTTGACCCGGCCGTACGCCTGCTCGCGCTCTCCGGCGGCGGCCGCCCGCAGGTAGTTCTCGATGAACGGGCCGGGCTCGGCGCTGTCGTTCGGGGTGGGCGGCCGCGCGGGGCTGCCGTTGAGCGCGCCGGCCTCGGCGGCCGGACCCGAGCCGTCGACCTGGACCTCGGTCTCCCGCGGGATCCCGCAACTCGCCAGGCCGGCGGGGAGCAGCAGGCCGGACACCACCGCGACCAGCACCCGCCTGCCGACGTTCGTCCGCGCCTGCGGGGCTCGCCAACTCCGCGCGCTCATTTCGTCACCTCGGCCCGGTCTTCGCGCTCCGCCGGCCCGATGGCCAGTGCCCCGGCGCCGCTGCCCGGACCGATGGCGAGCGGCCCGCCGTCGCGCGGACCGCCGAACGGCAGGGTGGCACCGGACGGCACCAGCCGCAGCGGGGAGGTGGTCAGCCGGTCGCCGGCGCGGGCCGGCAGGGTCAGCCGGAACTGGGCGCCCTGCCCGGGCGCGCCCCACGCCTCCAGCCAGCCGCCGTGCAGCCGGGCGTCCTCCAGGCTGATCGACAGGCCCAGCCCGGTGCCGCCGGTCTGCCGGGCCCGGGACGGGTCGGCCCGCCAGAACCGGTTGAAGACCAGCTTCTCCTCGCCCGGCTTGAGCCCGACGCCGCGGTCCCGCACGGTGATCGCCACCGCGCTGTCGTCCATGCCGAGGGTGATCCGCACGGGCTTGGCCTCGCCGTGCTCGACCGCGTTGCCGACCAGGTTGCGCAGCACCCGCTCGACCCGGCGCGGGTCCACCTCGGCGATCACCGGGCTGTCCGGCACGTCCAGCTCGATGGCCACCCCGACCCGCTCGGCCAGCCCGGCCAGCCGCTCGGCCACCCGGTGCACCACCGGCACCAGGTCGGTCGGCTCGCTGTCGAGCATGGCGAAGCCGGCGTCGAAGCGGCTGATCTCCAGCAGGTCGGTGAGCAGCTCCTCGAACCGGTCCAGCTCGGCCTGGAGCAGCTCGGCGCTGCGCGCCACGGCCGGGTCGAACTCGTCCCGCTCGGCGAAGATCAGGTCGGCGGCCATCCGGACCGTGGTCAGCGGCGTCCGCAGCTCGTGGGAGACATCGGAGGTGAACCGGCGTTGCAGCCGGGACATCTCCTCCAGCCGGAGGATCTGCCGTTGCAAGTTGGTCGCCATCTGGTTGAACGAGGCGGCGAGCAGGGCCAGGTCGTCCTCGCCGTTGACCACCATCCGCTGGTCGAGCAGGCCGGCGGAGAGCCGCTGGGCGGTCCGGGCGGCCACCCGCACCGGGGTCACCACCAGGCGGGTGACCAGGGCGGCCAGCAGGCCGAGCAGGAGCACCAGGGCCGCGCCGGTGGCGACCACGGTGGCCCGGGCGTCGGCCGCGGTGGCGTCCTGCCGGGCCAGGGGCACGAGGTAGTAGAGCTCCAGCTGCCCGAACCGGGTCGGCACCGGGGAGCCGTAGACGAGGTATTTGGTGCGCTGGCCGCCGAGCGTGCCGGTGCGGATCTGGTGGGCGACGTGGCCGGCGGCCACCGAGGCCCGCAGCTCCCGGCTGATCAACGGGCGCACCTGCACGTCCGGGGAGGTGCGCGGCTCGATGGTGGTGAAGTTGTCGGCGGTGATCGCCACCACCACGCCGCTGGTCTGCGCCGGGTCACCGCCGGCCAGGTAGTTGACCGTGCCGTCGATGGTGTCCTGGAGCTGCGCCTCCTGCGGCTGGCTGTAGAGGTTGAACTGCTTCGAGGCGTAGTCGCTGCCGTTGCGCAGGCGCAGCAGGACGTCGGTCTCGGCGTTCTCCAGCAGGATGTTGGTGAGCTTGTCGGCGATCAGGTATGCGAACCCGCCCACCAGCAGGCTGGACGCCACCAGTGTGATGGTGACCACACGGACCTGGAGCGACCGCCGCCAGGTCTGGTGCACGCCGGCGGCCATCCGGGCCGTGCGGCCGGCCAGGACGCGCCACAGCGCCCGCGCGGCGGGGAGCCGGCGGGACGCGGCGGTCGGCGAGTCGGGGCGCGGGGAGGTCACCACAGTGCTGACCAGGCTATCCGGTGCCCGCCTTGTAGCCCACGCCTCGCACGGTGAGGATGATTTCGGGTCGCTCCGGATCCGGCTCGATCTTGGCGCGCAGCCGCTGCACGTGCACGTTGACCAGGCGGGTGTCGGCGGCGTGCCGATAGCCCCAGACCTGCTCGAGCAGCACCTCGCGGGTGAAGACCTGGCGCGGCTTGCGGGCGAGCGCGACCAGCAGGTCGAACTCCAGTGGCGTCAGCTTCACCTCCTCGCCGTCCCGGCTGACCGTGTGCGCCGGCACGTCGATGGTGATCTGGTTGCCGGGCGGGCCGATGGTGAGCAGCTCCGGCGCCACGTCCTCGCCCCGGCGCAGCCGGGCCCGCATCCGGGCCACCAGTTCCTTGGGCTTGAACGGCTTGACCACGTAGTCGTCGGCCCCGGACTCCAGCCCGAGCACCACGTCGACGGTGTCGCTCTTGGCGGTCAGCATGACGATCGGCACGCCGGACTCGCCCCGGATGGCCCGGGCCACGTCGATGCCGCTCATGCCGGGAAGCATCAGGTCGAGCAGGACGATGTCGGGCCGGCTGTCACGGAACGCGGCCAGTGCCCGTTCTCCGTCCGCGACGAAGGAGGGCACGAAGCCCTCGCTGCGCAGGACGATGCCGAGCATCTCGGCGAGTGCGGGGTCGTCGTCGACCACCAGTACCCGGGCTCTCATGGGGTTTATCGTTCCATCCCCGTTCAGTAGGAGGGTGCGCCGTCTTCACGGCACGGTAGCGCCGAGGGCGGTCCGGCACCACAGCTGACGGCGTGGCCGCCCCGTGGCGCGCCGCGGCGGACGGGTCCACCGGGCGCGGACGGGCCGTGCAACCATGATCCCTCGGGCGTGTCGCCGCCCGCCACCCTCACCCGCCCGCCAGGAGTACCCGTGCCCGACGTCGGCCCGACCGCGGTGCTCCCGCGCCGTCCACTGACCGTCGGCGAACTGCTCGACTCGGCCGTCCTCCTGCTGCGCGACCAGGCCCGGGTGCTCGTCCCGATGGCCGTCCTGCTGGCCCTCGGCGAGCAGGCCCTGCTGCACCCGCTGCGGGTGCTGGCCGGCGCCCGGCCGCCCGAGTGGTGGTTCGACCCGGACCGGCTCGGCTCGTACTGGCTGCTGCTCGCGCTCGGCGCCGGGACCGAGGCCATGATCATCGCGCTGCTGGGCAACCCGGCCGCCCGGGGCGCCGGGGCCGCGCTGCTGGGCCGGCGCACCGGGCCACGCGAGCTGCTGCGCGACGCCCGCTGGGGGGCCACCCTGCTGGCCGGGGCCGTGGTCGGGTGCGCCGTCCTGCTCGCCGGGCTGGCCGGGCCGGCCTGGTTCGTCGCGTACGGGCTGCTGGGCGCCGTGGTGCCGGTGCTCGTGGTCGACCGGGTGGCGGCGCACCGGGCGGCGGGGCGGGCGCTGCGACTGGCGGTCCGGGTCGGCGGGCGGGCCGCCGCGATCCGGCTGCTCGGCTACCTGGGCTGGTGGCTGATCCGGCTCGGCATCGGGCTGGGCGTCTACCACGGCCTCGGGCTGCTGGGCCTCTTCGACGTCTCCGCCTGGGCGCTGCCGGTCGCCACCGTCGCCTGGGTGGCGGTGAACGCGGTCGCGTACCCGGCGCTGGCCTGCCTGGACGCAGTGCTGCACCTGGAGACCCGGATGCGCACCGAGGGGCTGGACATTCGGCTCTCCCGCGCACCGGCCGGCACCCCGGAGCCCGTCCTGCTGGCGGTGCCGCGGTGAGCCGGTGGTGGACCGAGACGGTCGCCGCGCTGGGCGACGCCGTACCGCTGCCGCTGGCCGCCCTGCTCCTGTTGGCCGGGGCGCTGCTGGTCGCGCTGGCCTGGTACTTCTTCCCGGCCTGGGTGCCCCGCCGGCTGCCGCGGATCGGCCGGTCCCGGTTGCCCCGGCTCCGCCTGCCCAGACTGCGGCTGCCCCGGCTGCGCCTGCCCCGGCTGCGGCGGCCGAAGCTGCGGCTGCCCCGGCGACGGCGCCGGGCCCGGCGCGACGCGCCGGCGGTGCCCCTGCCCGCGCCCCGGGCACCCGAGCCGGCGCCGGCCGCCCACCCCGGCCTCGCCGACCGGCTCGCCGCCGAGGGCCGGTACGCCGAGGCGGTCCGGGAACGGCTGCGCGAGATGGTCCGCCTCCTGGTGGCACGGCAGCTCGTGGAGCCCCGCCCCGGGCTGACCGTCTCCGAGCTCACCGCGGCCGTGGCCCGGGTCCGGCCCGGTGTGCATCCCACCCTGCACGCCGCCGGGGCGATCTTCTCCGACCTCTGGTACGCCCAGCGCCCGGCCACCGCCGCCCACGACCACCGGATGCGTGACCTCGCCGCCGACCTGCGCCGCGAGTTGGCCGCGGAGGGGGACCGCCGGTGACCGCCACCCTCGACCCGGCCCGCCCGGCGGCCCCGCCCGCGCCCCGCCGCCGGTGGCACCGGATGCTGGTCCCGCTCGGGCTGGCCGTGCTGGTGCTCGTGACCACGCTGGTCCTGCACGCCGTGGACCAGCCCGACCCGACCGACCGGGGCTTCCTGTCCCCGGCCGCCACCGGCGACGACGGAGGCAGCCGGCTGGCCGAGGCGCTGCGCGCCCAGGGGGTGCCGATCCGCCGCGAGACGGACACCCTGGCGGCCCTGCGGGCCGCCGGGCCCGGTCCGGTCACGCTCTTCGTGCCGGCCCCCGAGCTGGTGCACCCGGACACCCTGGCCGGCCTGGCCGTGCTGCCCGGCGGCAGCCGGCTGGTGCTGGTCGAGCCGTCCCGCCGGGTGCTGACCGGCCTGGCCCTGCCGCTCGAACCGACCGACCGCCGGTGGGCCACCCGGGCCGTGCCCCCGGACGCCGACGGCGCGCCCTGTCGGCTGCCCGAGGCGCTCCGCGCCGGCACCGCCGCCGTCGACCACCAGCGCTACGCCGGGCCGTCGCGCGCTGACCGGTGCTACGGGGGCGCGCTGCACCGGATCGCCTGGGGCGCCGAGGTCGTGGTGGTCGGGGCCAGCGACCCGTTCCGCAACGACCGGATCGACGAGTGGGGCAACCGGGCGCTCGCCACCGGCCTGCTCGGCGGCGACCGCCCGCTGGTCTGGCTCGACCTGCCCGGTCCCGCGCCGGCCCCGACCGGGCCGAGCTGGTCGCCGACCCCGGACGACCGCGGGACCCCGCTGCCCCGGCGCACCGACGGCCACGCCGACGACCGGGCGGACCCGCCGCGGAACTGGCACAACCCGCTCTGGGACGCCTTCCCGCCCTGGTTCTGGGCGGTGCTGGCGCAGCTCGCCGTGGCCGGGCTGCTGCTGGTGCTCTGGCGGGCCCGCCGGCTCGGCCCGCCCGTGCCCGAGCCGCTGCCGGTGACCGTCCGCTCCGCCGAGACGGTGCTCGGCCGGGCCCGGCTCTACCGCCGGGCCGGCGCCCGGGACACCGCCGCCGCGACGCTGCGCGCCGCCGCCCTGGACCGGCTGCTGCCCCGGCTCAACCTGCCCCCGGACACGCCGCCCGACGAGGTGGCCGCCCGGGTCGCCGCGCACACCGGCGCCGACCCGGAGCGGGTGGCCGAACTGCTGCACGGCGCCGCCCCGGAGGACGACCGGGAGCTGCTGGAGCTGGCCCGCGACCTGGACGCCCTGACCCGTACCCTGGCCCCCCACCCGACCGAAGGAGATCCCCGGTGACCGGACCCGTCATCGCCGCCGCGTCGCCCACCGCGCAGCCCGACGCCCGCGCCGCCCTGCACCGGCTGCGGGCCGAGGTGGCCAAGGCCGTCGTCGGGCAGGACGCCGTGGTCACCGGCCTGGTCATCGCGCTGCTCTGCCGGGGGCACGTGCTGCTGGAGGGCGTACCCGGGGTGGCCAAGACCCTGCTGGTGCGGACCGTGGCCGCCGCGCTGGACCTGGAGTCCAAGCGGGTGCAGTTCACCCCCGACCTGATGCCCGGCGACGTCACCGGGTCGCTGATCTTCGACCCGCGCACCGCCGCCTTCACCTTCCGCGAGGGGCCGGTCTTCACCAACCTGCTCCTCGCCGACGAGATCAACCGCACCCCGCCGAAGACCCAGTCGGCGCTGCTCGAGGTGATGGAGGAGCGGCAGGTCTCCGTCGAGGGCGAGCGCCGCCCGCTGCCCGACCCGTTCATCGTGGCCGCCACCCAGAACCCCGTCGAGTACGAGGGCACCTACCCGCTGCCCGAGGCGCAGCTCGACCGGTTCCTGCTCAAGCTGACCGTGCCGCTGCCCGCCCGGGACGAGGAGCTGGGCGTGCTCCGCGCGCACCACGCCGGCTTCGACCCGCGTGACCTGCGCGCCGCCGGCGTACGCCCGGTGGCCACCGCGGCCGACCTGGCCGCCGCCCGGGCGGCGGTGCACGCGGTGCACGTGGCCGAGCCGGTGCTCGGCTACATCGTGGACCTGTGCCGGGCCACCCGGGTCGCCCCGGCGCTGGAGCTGGGCGCCTCGCCCCGGGGCGCCACCGCCCTGCTGGGCACCGCCAAGGCGTGGTCCTGGCTGGCCGGCCGGGACCACGTCACCCCGGACGACGTGAAGGCGGTCGCCCGGCCCACCCTGCGGCACCGGCTCCGGCTGCGCCCGGAGGTGGAGCTGGAGGGCGTGACCGTGGACGCCGTGCTGGACGCGGTGCTGGCCACCGTGCCGACGCCGCGATGACCTGGCGGGCGGGTCTGCTGCTCGCGGCGAGCGCGGCGACCCTGCCGGCCTGGCCGGCGCCGTTCGTCGGCGTCGCCGTGCTGACCGCGGCGGTGCTGCTGCTGGTGGCCCTCGACTGGGCGCTCGCGGCGCCGCTGCGCGGTCTCACCGCCACCCGCGCCGGCGACCGGGCGGTCCGGCTCGGCGGCACCGCCACGGTCACCCTGCACCTGGCCAACGCCTCCACCCGCACGCTGCGCGCCCAGGTGCGCGACGCCTGGGTGCCGTCGGCCGGGGCGCGGCCCGACCTCCCCACCGGGCGGGTGCTCACCGTCGCACCGGGCGGCGCGGCCACCCTGCCGGTCCGGCTCACCCCGGCCCGGCGCGGCGACCGGCCCGCGGTGGCGCTGACCGTACGCTCGCTCGGGCCGATGCGGCTGGCGTTCCGGCAACGCGCCGACCACCCGGCCACACCACCCTGGACACTGCGCGTGCTGCCCCGCTTCGACTCCCGGCGGCACCTGCCCGAGAAGCTGGCCAAGCTGCGGGTCATCGACGGTGTGCAGGTCACCCGGGGGCGCGGCCACGGCACCGAGTTCGACACTCTCCGCGAGTACGTGGTCGGCGACGACGTCCGCTCGATCGACTGGCGGGCCAGCGCCCGCCGCTCCGACGTGCTGGTACGCACCTGGCGGCCGGAACGGGACCGGCGGCTGGTCTGCGTGCTGGACACCGGCCGCACCTCGGCGGTCCGGCTCGGCGACGAGCCCCGGCTGGACACCGCGATCGACGCGGCGCTGCTGCTCACCGCGCTGGCCGCCCGGGCCGGCGACCGGGTCGACCTGCTCGCCGCCGACACCGCGGTCCGGGCCCGGGTGACCGGCAGCGGCCGGCCCGCGCTGCTCGCCCGGCTGGTGGACGCGGTCGCCCCGCTCCAGCCGGCGCTGGTGGAGACCGACTTCGAGCTGATCGCCGGGGAGGTGCTGCGCCGGGAGCGGCAGCGCAGCCTCGTGGTGCTCTTCACCGCCCTGGAGGCGGGCGCGCTCGGCGAGGGGCTGCTGCCGGTGCTGCCCCGGCTGGCCGCCCGGCACCGGGTGGTGCTCGCGGCCACCCACGATCCGGTGCTGGCCGGGCTGACCACCGCCCCGCCCACCGGCCCGGACGACGCGTACGCCGCCGCGGCGGCCTGGCGCGCCCTGGCCGAGCGGGACCGGGTCCGGGCCGCGCTGTCCCGGCACGGGGTGACCGTGGTGGATGCCCCCGCCGACCGGCTCGCCCCGGCGGTCGCCGACACCTACCTGCGGCTCAAGTCCCTCGGTCAGCTCTGACCGCCCGGCGGCCGAGGAGCAGCGCGTACGCCAGGAAGGCCAGCCAGACCGTGGCGCCGATCGCCACCCGGACGGCGGCCGGCAGCGGCGCCGGGGTCACGAACGCCTCCAGCAGCGCGGAGACCGCGAAGAGCCCGACCAGGCCGGCGGCGACCACGATGGCCGACCGGCCTGCCTCGGCGACCGCCCGGCCCCGGCTCAGCTGTGCCGGCGGCGCGATCCAGGCCCAGGCGGTCCGCAGCCCGACCCCGGCCGCCACGTAGATGCCGGTCAGTTCGAGCAGCCCGTGCGGGGTGATCATGCCGAAGAACACGTCCGCCCGGCCGTAGGAGATCATCACCCCGCCGACCACACCGATGTTCAGCGCGTTCTGCCAGAGCAGCCAGAACACCGGCACCACCAGCACCCCGGCGGCCAGGCACTGCGCGGCCAGCCAGGCGTTGTGCGTCCACAGGTGGAAGGCGAAGGTCGGCGCGGTGAACTCGGTGTAGTAGCCGGCGAAGCCGGAGTCGACGAGTTGCCGGGCCGCCTCGGCGCCGATGAACGCGGCGGCGGTGTCCGGGTGGCCGGCGACGAACCAGATGAGGAAGGCGGTGAGCGCGCTGAACCCGGTGGCCACCGCGCACCACCAGGGCCAGGCCCGGTAGAGGGCGGCCGGCAGGTCGGCGACGAGGAAGCGGCCCACGGCCGCCCAGGAGGGCCGGGGGCGGCCGGTGATCCGCGCCAGGGCCGCGAGCACCACGTGGGAGAGGCGGCCCACCAGCGCCGGTTCGGGGGCCCGGCTGCGCAGCGCCGAGAGGTGGGTGGCGGCCCGCTGGTAGAGCGTGACCAGCTCGTCCACCTCGGCCGCGTCGAGCTTGCGCCGGCCGGTCAGCTGCTCCAGCCGCCGCCACTCGGCGCCGTGCTCGGCCACGTACGCGTCGAGATCCACTCGTCCTGCTTCCTACTTGTTGCTCATCGTTGAGCGGTTCGGATGGTTCGCTCTCCGCCCGGTGGTGGCTGGGCTGGAGTCCTGGACCGGCAGTCTGGTC
>NZ_JBEXLR010000118.1:0-17932 GCF_040610095.1 Micromonospora sp. NPDC004540 | reverse complement strand
TCGACCACCGGGAGCACCGGCGGCAGCAGCGACTGCTGGAGGGTCTGCGCGACCCGCCGGCGCTCGGCGTGGCCGGCGGCCGCCAGCACCGCCTGCGCCGCGCCCGGGTTGGTGAGCACGGCGACCGGCTGGGTGGTGCCGGCCGGGAAGGCCCGGGCCAGGGTCTCCGCGCCCGCCACCGCCTCCGGCTTCTCCCGGAACTGCTCGGTCTCCGACAGGCCGGTGCGGACGCCCAGGCCGCCGAGGGCGAGGGCGGCGAGGAGCAGGGTGGCCAGCGCGGCGACCGGCAGCGGCCGGCGGACGACGGCGCCGCCGAGCCGGTCCCAGAGCCGGCCCTCCCGCGCCGCGCCACCGACCCGGGGTACGAACGGCCAGAACAGCCGCCGCCCGAAGAGCACCAGGGCGGCGGGGAGTACGAAGAGCGCGGAGGCCATGGCGAGGACCACGCCGGTGGCGCAGGCCACCGCGAGTGCCCGGTTGGTCTCCTGCTCGGACAGCAGCAGGGTGAGCACGCCGAGGACCACGGTGGAGCCGCTGGCCAGGATCGGCTCGGCGGTGCGGCGCAGCGCCGCCCGCATGGCCGTGAACCGGTTCTCCTCGCGGCGCAGCTCCTCCCGGTAGCGGGCGATCAGCAGCAGCGCGTAGTCGGTCGCGGCGCCGAAGACGAGCACGCTGGCGATGCCGGTGACCTGGCCCTCCTGGAGGTGGATGCCGAGCGCGGGCACGATCGTGTCGACCGCGCGCAGGGTGAGCTGCTCGGTCGCGGCCACCACCAGCAGCGGCACGAGCCACAGGAACGGGCTGCGGTAGGTGATCAGCAGCAGCAGCGCCACGACGCCGGCGGTGACCGCGAGCAGGGTGATGTCGGCGCCGTCGAAGACCTTGGTGAGGTCGGCGGTGAAGGCGGGCGCGCCGGTCACCTCGACGGTCAGCGCGTCGGGCAGGTCGGCCAGCGCCGCGCGGACCTCGGCCACCTCGTCCACCACGGCCTCCTGGCCGCCGGCGGTGGGCAGGGGCACGGCGACCAGGGCCACCGTGCCGTCGGGGGAGAACTGGGCCGGGGCGACCCGGCCGCCCGCGGCGAGCCGGCTGAGCGCGGCGGACGCGCCGTCGAGCGCGGCCCGGTCGGACCTGGTCAGCGGGGCGCGGTCGGTGCGGCTGACCACCACGACGGCGGGCTGCACGTCGCTGTCCGGGAGCTGGTCCTGGAGGCGTTCGACCTGCGTCGACTGCCAGCGCACGGAGAGGCCGGTGGCGGAGACGGGTTCGGGGTTGTCGGGGCGCGGCAGCCCGAAGACGACCGCGCCGACGACGAGCGCGGCGGCCACGGTGAGCCAGGCGGCGAGCCGGCCCCGTGCGACGCGGGTGAACAGTGACATCGGGATGCCCTCATGACTCTCGATCAGCAAGTATCTTGATGAGCGAGATTATCGGTCGAGGTTCTATGCTGCAACCGGACGGTTCGGGCAGGGGGTAGCGGCGAGACGTGGGAGCGCAGGGCATGTACCGGCGGCGGGACGACCGGCGCGGGCAGATGGTCGCCGACATCACCAACGACCTGCGCCGCTACTCGGTGGACGCGCAGCACATCGGGCACGCGTTCGCCGGCCTGCACGGCCTCAACGCCACCGACCTGCACGCCCTCATCGCGGTGATGGACGCCGAACTGCTCGGTGACCCGATCACCCCCGGTCGGCTGGGGGAAGTGCTCAACCTCTCCTCCGGCTCGGTGACCGCGCTCGTCGACCGGCTGGAGCGGGGCGGGCACATCCGCCGCGACCGGGACACCGCCGACCGGCGCAAGGTCTTCCTGCACTACGCCGACCGGGGCGCCACCCTGGCCCGCGACTTCTTCGGCCCGCTCGGCCGGCGGACCGACGAGGTGATGGACCGGTTCAGCGACGACGAGCTGGCCGTCGTGCACCGGTTCATGGCCGAGATGGTGGTCTCGATGCGCGAGCACCGGGACGCCGTGCGCGCGGCCCGGGGCGAGCCCCGGCGCGGCGGCGCGACGGAACGCGCCGCGGACTGAGCGTGCGACTGGTCACCCGGCTCGCCGCGGCGGCGCTGCGGCTGCCCGCCGCCCGGACCCGGCGGATCACGGTCACCCGGGACCTCCCGGTCCGGGTCCGCGACGGGGTGACGCTGCGCACCGACCACTACGCCCCGGACCTGCCCGGGGCGGCCTGCGTGCTGATCCGCACCCCGTACGGCCGGGGCGGTCCGGTCCGGCTGCTCGGCCGCCTCCTCGCCGAGCGCGGCTACCACGTGGTGATCCAGTCCTGCCGGGGCACGTACGGCTCCGGCGGCGCGTTCGCCCCGCTGGTGCACGAGCGCGACGACGGGCTGGACACCCTCGACTGGCTGCGCCGGCAGCCCTGGTGGACCGGTGCGTTCGGCATGTTCGGCGCCAGCTACCAGGGGTTCGTGCAGTGGGCGGTCGCCGCCGAGGCGGCCGACGAGCTGCGCGCGATGGTCGCCGTGGTGACCGCCTCGGCCACCCGGGACTCGACGTACGCGGGGGAGTCCTTCGCGCTGGACACCGTGCTCACCTGGGCGGAGCTGCTCCAGGCGCAGACGGTGCCCTGGCTGGCCCGGCAGTGGGAGCTCAAGCGGGGGCAGCCCCGGCTCGCCCGGGCGCTGGCCCACCTGCCGCTGGCCGAGGCGGACCGGATCGCCACCGGGGTGACCGTGCCGTTCTTCCAGGAGTGGCTGCGCCACCACACCCCGGACGCCGACTACTGGCGGACCCGGATCCTCGGCGACCGGATCGCCGAGGTCCGCGCGCCGGTGGCGATGGTCAGCGGCTGGCAGGACATCTTCCTCCCGGCCCAGCTCGACGACTTCGCCCGGCTCCGGGCGGCCGGCGCCCGCCCCCGGCTGACCGTCGGCCCGTGGACCCACGGCAGCCCCGGGCTGCTCGTCGCGGCCCTGCGCGAGGGGCTCGACTGGCTCGACGAGCACCTGGCCGGGCGCCCGGCGCCGGGCCGCGCGCCGGTGCGGGTGCACCTCGGTGGCGCCGGCGGCGGCTGGCGTGACCTGCCCGACTGGCCCCCGCCGGCCGAGCCGACCCGCTGGCACCTGCACGCCGGCCGGGCGCTCGACCCCGCGCCGCCGGCCGGCTCCGCGCCCGACCGGATCTGCTACGACCCGGCCGACCCCACGCCGTCGCTCGGCGGTCCGCTGCTGGTCGCCCAGCGGGCCGGCGCGGTGGACAACCGGCCGGTGGAGGCCCGGCCGGACGTGCTGACGTACACCAGCGCGCCGCTGGCCGGGCCGGTCGAGGTCATCGGCCCGGTGCGCGCCGAGATCCACGTCCGCAGCGAGCTGTCCTACCTGGACGTCTTCGTCCGGCTCTGCGACGTCGACCGGCGCGGGCGGTCGTGGAACGTCTGCGACGGCCTGGTCCGGGTCGCCCCCGGGCGCTTCCCACGGGATCCGTCCGGTGTGGTCCGGGTGCCGGTCACCCTCTGGCCGGCCGCGCACCGCTTCGCATCCGGGCACCGGCTCCGCGTCCAGGTCTCCGGCGGCGCCCACCCCCGCTACGCGCGGAACCCGGGCACCGGCGAACCGCTCGGCACCGCCGTCACTCTTCGTGCTGGCTGGCGGGAGATCCTGCACGATCCCGAGCATCCTTCGGCGCTGGTGCTGCCCGTCGTCACGCCACCGTCCAGTGCGGGGCGATAGTTCCAGATAGTGCTCTGAGCTGGGCATTCACTCCTGGGTGTGGATATCCTCGGGGCAGTGCCCGGTGCCGTGCAGCTGTCCGGTGGGGCACGTCCCCGGATCATCCGCGTTTACGCGTAGTGATTGCTGTGCCCGATCGGCCATCGATCCGGAGGGGAGATCCCATGACGTCGGCCCCGGCGAACCTGTTGGCCGTCCGCAACCTGTTGCTCACCCACCTCAACGTCGACAAGGACACCGTCCGGAGTCAGGACCTGGAACCGGCCGAGGTCGGCATCGTCGGCGATCCCAATCACAAGGGCGGCTACCACTGCGGATCCGACCGGGTGGTGCCCAACGACTACTCCGTGGTGGAGTCCACCCGGGACTCCACCGGGCTGACCCTGCACGCGTCCGCCCTGGACGTCGGGATGTTCTCCGTCTCCTCGGGTGGGGGCACCCACAACCTGCGTACCTTCTCGACCTGGTGCGTGTCGCAGTGCGCCGTGGGCGCCGCGGACGCCCAGGACATCCGGGAGATCATCTACTCCCCGGACGGCACGACGGTGCGCCGCTGGGACCGGCTGGGCAAGCGCACCAGCGGGGACAGCAGCCACCTGTTCCACACCCACTTCAGCTTCTTCCGTGACGCCACCAAGGCGGGCCGGGACCAGACCCCGCTGTTCCGTCGCTACCTGACCGCGATCGGCCTGATCGCCCCACCGAAGCCGGAGACCGACATGGAACAGACCGACAAGCTCATCAAGGACACCGGATACGAGAACCGGACCGTCGGCGACGTCCTGGCCGACCTGGAGAACCTGCGCAACTGGCTGATCTCGCCGGTCAACACCGCCGGGCTGGTCACCCCACCCCAGGCGAACTCGCCGCTGCAGCAGATGCTGGCCATGGCGCGGGCCTGGCCGGCGCTCGTCGCGCAGGTGACCGCGTTGTCCAGCAGGGACTTCACCGACGAGCAGCAGATCGTCACCGGAGTGCTCGCCGGGCTGCCGCCGGAGACGATCGCCGCGGCGATCCCCTCGCAGATCGCCCGGGACGTGGCCGACGAGCTGTCCCGGCGGCTGACCGCCTGACCGGGCCCGGCCCGCGGCGAGTGCCGCGCCGCGGCTCGGGCCCTGCGTGGCCGAGGCAATCAGCAACAGGTGTTGCGCAACAGCTCTTGCGAATGTCATCCTCTCCGCATGGAGAAGCCCACCGTCCGGCAGGTCACCGACTCCCGCGTCCTCGCCGCGCTCGCCCACCCGCTGCGGCGCCGCCTCATGGACGTCCTCAAGGTGTACGGCGCGTGCACCGTCGGCCTGCTCGCCGAGCGCACCGCACAGGCGCCGGCCAACGTCAGCCACCACCTCAAGGTGCTGGCCGCCGCCGATCTGGTGCTGGAGGCGCCCGAACTGGCCCGGGACCGCCGGGAACGCTGGTGGCGGCTGCGGGACCGCGGGGTGCGCTGGTCCAACACCGACTTCGATGCCGACCCCGCCGCCCGGGCGGTGGCCGACGCGGCCAGCTCGCTGAACCTGGACCGGCACGTCGCCCTGGTGCGGGACTGGTACGCCGCGCCCGACGAGGCCCACGCCGCCTGGGGCGACGGCCCGTTCAGCACCGACAAGTGGCTCCAGCTGACCCCGGCGGAGCTGGCCCAGCTCAGCCAGGAGGTCACCGACCTCTTCGCCCGCTGGGCCGACCGACCCGCCCCGGACGACGGGCAGCGACGCGAGCCGGTCTTCCTGTTCGCGCACGGTGTCCCGGGTCAGCCGTGACGGCCGCGGCCCGCACCACCGTGCCGGACACCGACTCCCGGCCGCGCGGGGGCCTGCTCCGGCACCGGGACTTCCGGCTGCTCTGGGCCGGGCAGACGGTCAGCGCCGTCGGCAGCAACGTGACCGCCGTGGCGCTGCCCCTGGTCGCGGTGGCGGTGCTCGACGCGACCACGTTCCAGGTGGCGGTGCTCACCGCCGCGGCCTGGCTGCCCTGGCTGTTGGCCGGCCTGCCTGCCGGGGCCTGGGTCGACCGGGTCCGCCGGCGCCCCGTGATGGTCGCCGCCGACCTGCTCTCGGCGGCGCTGTTCGCCAGCGTCCCGGTGGCCGCCCTGCTCGACCTGCTCACCGTCGGCCAGCTCCTGGTCGTCGCCCTCGGCGCCGGCCTGGCCCGGGTCTTCTTCGAGACCGCCGACCAGGTCTACCTGCCCACCCTGCTGCGCCCCGAGCAGGTGCCGGAGGGCAACGCCAAGCTGCACGCCACGCAGACCGCCAGCTACCTCGTCGGCCCCGGGCTGGCCGGTCTGATCGCCCAGCTCGCCGGCGCGGTGACCGCGGTCCTGCTCGACGCCCTGAGCTTCCTGGTCTCCGCCGCGTGCCTGAGCCGCATCCGGGCCCCCGAGCCCCCGCCGGGGCGCCCCGCCGGGTCGCCCTCGCTGCGCCGGGAGGTCGCCGACGGGCTGCGCTTCGTGGTCCGCGACCCGTACCTGCGGGTGCTCACGGTCTTCGGCGCGGCCAGCAACATCGGGCTCAGCGGCTACCAGGCGGTGCTGGTGGTCTTCCTGGTCCGCTCCGCCGGCCTGCCGGCCGGCCTGGTCGGGCTCCTGATCGGACTGGCCAGCGTGGGCGGGCTCCTCGGCGCCGCCCTGGCCACCGGGCTCGCCCGGCGGCTCGGCTCCGCCCGCGCCCTGCTCGTCGCGGGCGCGCTCACCGGCCCGCCGGCGCTGCTCATCCCGCTGGCCGGCCCGGGCGGCCGGGTGGCCTGGCTGGTGCTCGGCGGCGCGCTGGTCAGCCTGGGCGTCGCCGTGGGCAACGTGGTGAAGGGCAGCTTCCGGCAGACGTACACGCCGCACCGGCTGCTCGGGCGGGTGACCGTCAGCATGCAGCTGCTGAACTACGGCACCATCCCGCTCGCCGCCCTGCTGGCCGGGGCGCTGGGCGCCGCGTGGGGGCCGGCCGGGGCGATGCGGGTCATGACCGCCTGGCTCGCGCTGACCCCGCTCATCCTGCTGGCCGGGCCGCTGCGGCGCCGCCGTGACCTGCCGGCGGCCCCGGCCTGAGAACGCGCTGCGGCGGCGGTCGGACACCCGACCGCCGCCACCGGCACGAAGCTACATCGGACGGACGTTGTCCGCCTGCGGACCCTTCTGCCCCTGGGTCACCTCGAACTCGACCTTCTGGCCCTCGTTCAGCTCGCGGTAGCCGCCGGATTGGATTGCCGAGTAGTGGACGAACACGTCCGGACCTCCGCCGTCCTGCTCGATGAAGCCGAAGCCCTTTTCCGAGTTGAACCACTTGACCGTGCCGGTTGCCATGCGTCTCTCCCTGTTCAATGCGGGTGAGCACCGGTCGCGGCCGGTGATCGCCCTGTACCTTCCCGACAGTAACCGCCCGAACCGCGATTCGCTGGCGGAAGTGCCGGCGTGGCCCACGAATACGCCGTCAGCGAGAAAATCCCTCCGGTCCGGCGCGGTGAGGGGCATGCTTGCCCCGGTGAGGACACAGACGCCGCTGGCCGACCTGGAACGGGAGATCACGGCGCCCGGCGACGGCCTGGACCGGCTCCGGCTGGTCGACGCGCCGTTCGTGCCGGAGGTCCGCCTGCACCTCGCCGAGGACGCCATCCTCTGGTGGGCCCGGATGGAGGCGGCGGCCGGCCGGTCGCTGCCGCCGCCGTACTGGGCCTCCGTCTGGGCCGGCGGGCAGGCGCTCGCCCGCTACCTGCTCGACCACCCCCACCTGGCCGCCGGGCGGCGGGTGCTCGACCTGGCCGCCGGCTCCGGGCTGGTCGCCATCGCGGCCGCGCTCGCCGGCGCCGACCGGGTGGTCGCCAACGACGTCGACCCCTGGGCGGTGGCGGCCGTGACGGTCAACGCACGGGCCAACCGGGTGGCCGTGGCGGCCACCGTGGACGACCTGCTGGACGGCACCGCCAGCGCCGACCTGGTGCTGGCCGGGGACGTCCTCTACGACGCCGCGCTGGCCGCGCGGGTGCTGCCGTACCTGCAACGGGCCGCCGACCGGGGCGTCCAGGTGCTGGTCGGCGACCCGGACCGGGGACACCTGCCGCCCGACCGGCTGGAGCTGGTGGCGGCGTACCCGGTGCCCGTCACCGAGCCCTCGGTCGACTCCCCGGTCCGCCGGGTCCAGGTCCTGCGCCCCCGCTGACCCCTCAGGGATCATCCGGAGTCGGACTCGGGGGCCGGTGGGGGATCAAACCGGATGTGCCGGGTCGCCCCGGGGCCCTAGCGTACGAAGCATGACGGATCTGCTGGCCCAGGTCGGGGAGCTGCCCACCACCCTGCTGATGGGGATGCTCGGCATGGTCATGCTCGCCGACGCCGTACCCCTGCTCGGGGTGCTGGTGCCCGGCGACGCCGCGGTCCTCGCCGCGGTCGGCGCGGGCCGGCCGGCCACCGGGCTGGCGACCGTCGTGGCGGTGGTGGCCGGCTGTCTCGCCGGTTGGTCGCTGAGCTTCCTGGCCGGGCGGCGCTGGGGCGAGCGGCTGCGGCGCAGCCGGCTGGGCGAGTGGATCGGCGAGCCCCGCTGGGCCGCCGCCGAGGCGCTGCTGCGCCGCGGCGGCGGGCGGATGGTGCTGGTGGCGCCGTTCCTGCCGGTGTTCAACGCGCTGCTGCCGCTGGCCGCCGGCGGGCTGCGGATGTCGTACCGGAGGTTCGTGGCCTGCGCGGCGCTCGGCGCGACGCTCTGGGCCGGCCTCTACGTGGCCCTCGGCGTCACGGCGCGGGCGCTGACCGGGCTGCTGCCCGGGGCGCCGAACCCGACCGTGCTCACCATGACGGTCGGGCTGCTGCTCGCCGGTCCGGTGCTGCTCGGCACCCGGCACCGGCTCCGCGCGGTCACCGGCGCGGACGCCGTCTGAGCGGGCCGGCCCGCCGCGCTCACCAGCCGCGGGCCCGCCACTGCGGCAGGGCGGGGCGCTCGGCGCCGAGCGTGCTGTCCTTGCCGTGCCCCGGATAGAACCAGGTCTCGTCCGGCAGCCGGTCGAAGAGCTTCCCCTCGACGTCGTCGATGAGCTGGCCGAACCGTTCCGGGTCCTGCTCGGTGTTGCCGACCCCGCCGGGGAAGAGCGAGTCCCCGGTGAACAGGTGCGGCACGCCGGACGGGTCGCGGTAGAGCAGCGCGATCGACCCCGGGGTGTGCCCCTTGAGGTGGATCACCTCCAGCGCGCAGTCGCCGACCGGGACCGTGTCGCCCTCGCGCAGCGGCTCGGCGTCGATCGGCAGCCCCTCGGCGTCGTCGGCGTGCACCAGCGGGCGGGCGCCGGTCTTGGCGACCACCTCCTCCAGGGCGACCCAGTGGTCCATGTGCCGGTGGGTCGTGACGACCGCGGTCAGCCCGCCGTCACCGACCAGGTCGAGCAGGCGGGGCGCCTCGTTCGCGGCGTCGATCAGCACCTGCTCGCCGGTCTCCCGGCAGCGCAGCAGGTAGGCGTTGTTGTCCATGGGGCCCACCGACACCTTGCTGATGGTGAGCCGGTCGAGCTCGCGCACGGCCGGCGCACCGCCGGGCGTGACGTCTCCGCTGTAGGTCATGACGGCGTTCAGATCCATTCCGGTGGAGTCGGCAGGGGACCGTCGGGAGTGACGGTGAGCACCTCGCCCGCGCTGCGGCCGGTCAGCCAGGCGGCGAGTTCCGGCGCGGGGCCGGTGATCGTGGGCGCCCCCTCGGGGTCACCCACGACGAGTTCGTGCCGGACGCCGTCGAAGCGCAGCACCATGGCCGGCGCCTCCGGGTTGCCGGCCAGGCCGGCCGCCACCTCGTGCAGCAGCCGCTGGGCGAACGCGTCCGGCCAGTCGGTCGGCCGGTAGTCGGCGCCGAGGTCGACGTGGTGCACCTCGACCTCGCGCAGCCGGCCCCAGACCAGCATCGCCGCCGGCCACGGGCCGCGCCGGGTCTGCACGGTGGCCCCCCACGCCTCGACCGGCATCTCGGCGACCGCCGCGGTGAACCGCTGCGAGCTGCGGCGCAGGTCGTCCATGAGGTCGGCCGGACCCCGGCCGGCGCCCGCCTCGATGTCGGCGGAGCGGGCCTCGGGGCTGGCGTACATGGGAATCGCCTCGCCGGTGCGGGCGGAGGTGAGCAGGTTGACGAACCCGTCGGCGTTGCGGGCCAGGTGGGTCAGGACGTGGGCGCGGGTCCAGCCCGGCAGCAGGGACGGCGCGGCGACGTCGTGGTTGCCCAGGGCGGCCACGGTACGCAGCAGCCGGGCGGTCGCCTCGTCCAGCTCGCCGGTCAGCAGGAGGGGATCGCTCGTCACGTCTTGGACCCTAGCGGTAGGCCGCCGCCGCGTCGCCGGGGAAATGGCTTTCGGCGCGTCGGCATGACCCCCTACCGTCGGGGCCGACGGCCTCAGGTCGCGGCGCGGCATCAGACGCGCCGGGCTGACGCCGTCGTCGGACGCGGGCACCGGGAGTCGGAGCGGAGGTGGTGAGCATGCCGGTCGCAGCACGCGTGTTCCGCCACGAACTCCCTCGACACCGATAGGACATCATGACCATCGATCTGACCGCCCTCGGCTGGGACGCCGACCGGGCGGCGTACCTGAATTCACGCGGCGACCGCCGGCCGGGCCGGGTGGCCCGCGTCGACCGCGGCGTCTGCACCGTGCTCCGCCCGGAGGGGCCCGTCCGGGCCAGCCTGGGCGGCGGGGTGCTCGCGGCCGCGGCCCGCGACCTGACCGCGCTGCCCTGCGCCGGCGACTGGGTGCTGCTGGCCACCTGGCCGGACGGGCCGGTCACCGTGGAGACCGTGCTGCCCCGCCGCACCGCGCTGGTCCGGCGCACCGCCGGCAAGGACGCCAGCGGCCAGGTGCTGGCCGCCAACCTCGACGCCGCCGCGGTGGTCGAGCCGGTGCACCCGGCGCCGGATGCCGCCCGGATCGAGCGGCTGCTCTCGCTGGCGCACGAGTCCGGCGCCGAGCCGCTCGTCGTGCTCACCAAGGCCGACCTCGCACCGGACCCGGCGGCGGTGGCCCGGCAACTCGCCGCCCTGGCGCCCGGGGTGCCGGTGCTGCCGGTCAGCGCCGAGCGCGGCGCGGGGCTGGACCCGCTGCGCCGGTACGTCGCGCCGGGGCGAACCCTCGGCCTGCTCGGGCCGTCCGGCGCGGGCAAGTCGAGCCTGGTCAACGCCCTGGCCGGGGCCGACGTGATGCGGACCCAGGCGATCCGGCGGTCCGACGGCAAGGGCCGGCACACCACCACCTGGCGGGCGCTGGTGCCGATCCCCGGCGGTGGAGCGGTGCTGGACACCCCCGGCGTGCGGGCGGTCGGCCTGCTGGACGGCTCGGCCGGCCTGGACCGGGCGTTCGCCGACATCGCCGAGCTCGCCGCCGGCTGCCGGTACGCCGACTGCGCCCACGAGGCCGAGCCGGCCTGCGCGGTGCGGGCGGCGCTGGAGTGCGGCGACCTGCCGGTCCGGCGCTGGGAGAACTGGCGCCGGCTCCAGCGCGAGGTGGCCTACGAGAGCCGGCGCCGGGAGGTCCGGCTGGCCGCCGAGCGCCGGGGCAGCTGGCGGGGCGGGCGGCGGCGGACCGGGCGTCCGGCGACCCCGCCCGGAGCCGGGGGACTCTAGACGGCGTGTCGGCGGTCGGGCGGGTCGCATCGTTCCCGCCCGACCACGCTGACCTGGGGGAATGTCCGGCCGACGGAAGTTGTCACACCTCGGGGCTAGAGTTGCCGAGGCGTCTTCCCTGCGCCTCGACAACCCTCGAAAACCGCCCGGACCCCGCGTCGGGCGGACAGATCCGCCTCACCATCTTCTTCCGGGAGCACACGCACCGTGGCCGACCGACTGATCATCCGTGGCGCGCGCGAGCACAACCTGCGTGACGTCAGTCTCGACCTGCCCCGGGACGCCCTGATCGTCTTCACCGGGCTATCCGGTTCGGGCAAGTCGAGCCTGGCGTTCGACACCATCTTCGCCGAGGGGCAGCGCCGCTACGTCGAGTCGCTGTCGTCGTACGCCCGGCAGTTCCTCGGCCAGATGGACAAGCCCGACGTCGACTTCATCGAGGGTCTCAGCCCCGCGGTCTCCATCGACCAGAAGTCCACCTCGCGCAACCCGCGCTCCACCGTCGGCACCATCACCGAGGTCTACGACTACCTCCGCCTGCTCTTCGCCCGCATCGGCGAGCCGCACTGCCCGATCTGCGGCGAGCGGATCTCCAAGCAGAGCCCGCAGCAGATCGTCGACCGGGTGCTGGCCATGGCCGAGGGCACCCGGTTCATGGTGCTCGCCCCGGTGGTGCGCGGCCGCAAGGGCGAATACGTCGACCTCTTCGCCGAGCTCCAGGCCAAGGGCTACGCCCGGGCCCGGGTCGACGGCGTCGTGCACCCGCTGACCGAGCCGCCCAAGCTCAAGAAGCAGGAGAAGCACACCATCGAGGTGGTCATCGACCGGCTCAGCGTCAAGGCGAGCGCCAAGCAGCGGCTGACCGACTCGGTCGAGGCGGCGCTCGGCCTCTCCGGCGGCCTGGTGCTGCTCGACTTCGTCGACCTGGCCGAGGACGACCCGGCCCGGGAGCGCCGCTACTCCGAGCACCTGGCGTGCCCCAACGACCACCCGCTGGCGATCGAGGACCTGGAGCCCCGGGTCTTCTCCTTCAACGCGCCCTACGGCGCCTGCCCGGAGTGCACCGGCCTGGGCACCAAGAAGGAGGTCGACCCGGAGCTGGTCATCCCGGACCCGGAGCGCACCCTGCGCGAGGGCGCCATCCAGCCCTGGGCGACCGGGCACAACCTGGAATACTTCCTGCGCCTGCTGGAGGCGCTCGGCGAGGCCGAGCACTTCGACGTCGACACCCCGTGGCGGGCGCTGCCGTCCCGGGCGCAGAAGACGATCCTGCACGGCTCCGACGACCAGGTGCACGTCCGCTACCGCAACAAGTACGGTCGCGAGCGCTCCTACTACACCGGCTTCGAGGGCGTGGTGCAGTGGATCGAGCGCCGGCACACCGACACCGAGTCGGAGTGGTCGCGGGACAAGTACGAGGGCTACATGCGGGACGTGCCCTGCGCGGCCTGCGGCGGCACCCGGCTCAAGCCCGAGGTGCTCGCGGTCACCCTGGCCGGCAAGAGCATCGCCGAGGTCTGCAACCTCTCCGTCGGCGAGGCCGCCGACCTGCTCGCCGGCATCGAGCTGACCGACCGGCAGAAGATGATCGCCGAGCGGGTGCTCAAGGAGATCAACGCCCGGCTGAGGTTCCTGCTCGACGTCGGGCTCGACTACCTCTCGCTGGACCGCCCGGCCGGCACCCTCTCCGGCGGCGAGGCGCAGCGCATCCGGCTCGCCACCCAGATCGGCTCCGGCCTGGTCGGCGTGCTCTACGTGCTGGACGAGCCCTCCATCGGCCTGCACCAGCGGGACAACCACCGGCTCATCGAGACCCTGCTGCGGCTGCGCGGGCTGGGCAACACGCTGATCGTGGTCGAGCACGACGAGGACACCATCCGGGTCGCCGACTGGATCGTCGACATCGGCCCGGGCGCCGGCGAGCACGGTGGCAAGATCGTGCACAGCGGGTCGGTGCCGGCCCTGCTGGAGAACGAGGAGTCGGTCACCGGGGCGTACCTGTCGGGGCGCAAGTCGATCCCGACGCCCGTCATCCGCCGGCCGCAGACCCCGGGCCGCGAGCTGGTGGTGCACGGGGCGCGCGAGCACAACCTGCGCAACCTCACCGTGGGCTTCCCGCTCGGCCAGCTCATCGCCGTCACCGGGGTCAGCGGCTCCGGCAAGTCGACCCTTGTCAACGACATCCTGCACGCCGTGCTGGCCAACCAGATCAACGGCGCCCGGCTGGTCCCCGGCCGGCACACCCGGATCACCGGGCTGGAGCACGTCGACAAGGTGGTCGGCGTCGACCAGTCGCCGATCGGGCGGACGCCCCGCTCCAACCCGGCCACCTACACCGGGGTCTGGGACCACATCCGCAAGCTCTTCGCCGAGACCACCGAGGCCAAGGTCCGGGGGTACGGTCCGGGTCGGTTCTCGTTCAACGTCAAGGGCGGGCGCTGCGAGGCGTGCTCCGGCGACGGCACCATCAAGATCGAGATGAACTTCCTCCCGGACGTCTACGTCCCCTGCGAGGTGTGCAAGGGCGCCCGCTACAACCGGGAGACCCTGGAGGTGCACTACAAGGGCAAGACGGTCGCCGAGGTCCTGGACATGCCGATCGAGGAGGCGGCCGAGTTCTTCTCGGCCATCCCGGCCATCCACCGGCACCTCAAGACCCTGGTCGACGTCGGCCTCGGCTACGTCCGCCTCGGCCAGCCCGCGCCGACCCTGTCCGGCGGCGAGGCGCAGCGCGTCAAGCTCGCCTCCGAGTTGCAGAAGCGTTCCACCGGCCGCACGGTCTACGTGCTCGACGAGCCCACCACCGGCCTGCACTTCGAGGACATCCGCAAGCTGCTGATGGTGCTCGAGGGCCTGGTCGAGAAGGGCAACACGGTGATCACCATCGAGCACAACCTCGACGTGATCAAGTCCGCCGACTGGATCATCGACATGGGCCCCGAGGGCGGGCACCGGGGCGGCACCGTGCTCGCCACCGGCACCCCGGAAGAGGTCGCCGAGGTGCCGGAGAGCCACACCGGCCAGTTCCTGCGGCCGATCCTCAAGCTGGACGGCGACGCCAAGGGCGCCAAGGCGGCCACCACCCGGGCGGCCAAGGCCAACGGCGGCGCGACGAAGTCGCGGGCCCGCAAGGTGCCGGCCGGGGCGCGCTGAGCGACGGCGTACGACGGGCGGGCCGGGGCGACCTGGCCCGCCCGATCTCTGCTCGGATATCCGTTTGGTGACGCGTCTGTATGAACCGTGCGGCACCCTGGTCCGTGTTCCGAAGTGTGGCCACGGATCATGACGGGGTGGCGACAGCCGAGAGAAAGGCCGGACATGAGTGATGATCAGGTGCTGACCGGACCGGGTACGCAGACGCGCCGGGCCCTGCTCGCGGGCGCCGGCGCGGTCGGCGCGGCCGTGGTGCTGACCGCCTGCGGCGACGACGCGGGCGACACGGCGGGCGGCCCGGCTCCCACCAGCGCCGGTCCTCCCGGTGCCACCAACGCCGGCGATCCCGAGGGCGGCAACCGGGACAGCACCGGTCCGCTCGCCCGGACCACCGACATCCCGGTCGGCGGCGGGGCGGTCTTCGCCAGCAAGGGCGTCGTCATCACCCAGCCCGAGGCCGGCCAGTTCAAGGCCTTCGACCCGATCTGCACCCACCAGGGCTGCCCGGTGTCGAACGTCGACGGCGGCACCATCAACTGCACCTGCCACAACAGCCGGTTCTCGATCACCGACGGCTCGGTGAAGCAGGGCCCGGCGACGAGGGCGCTCGCGCCGAAGAACATCAAGGTCACCGGCGAGCAGATCACCCTGGCCTGATCGTCCCGGCGCGTCCCCCGCTTGCCGCCCGGTCGTGGGGGACGCGCGGCGACGGCCGGGTGTCGGGGGTGCGGACTAGGCTTGGCGCGTGGCTGACCCCTCGACCTACCGTCCCGCACCTGGCACCATCCCGGAGTCGCCAGGGGTCTACCGCTTCCGCGACGGCACCGGCCGGGTGATCTACGTCGGCAAGGCGCGCAACCTGCGCAGCCGGCTCAACTCCTACTTCGCCGACCCGGTCAACCTGCACCAGCGCACCCGGCAGATGGTCTTCACCGCCGAGTCGGTGGACTGGATCACGGTCGCCACCGAGGTCGAGGCGCTCCAGCAGGAATACACCTGGATCAAGCAGTACGACCCGAGGTTCAACGTCCGCTACCGCGACGACAAGTCGTACCCGTACCTGGCCGTGACCCTCGACGAGGAATTCCCGCGGTTGCAGGTGATGCGGGGTGTCAAGCGCAAGGGGGTGCGCTACTTCGGGCCGTACTCGCACGCCTGGGCCATCCGCGAGACGCTGGACCTGCTGCTCCGCGTCTTCCCGGCGCGGACCTGCTCCTCCGGGGTGTTCAAGCGGGCCGGCCAGGTCGGCCGGCCCTGCCTGCTGGGTTACATCGGCAAGTGCTCCGCGCCGTGCGTCGGCAGCGTCAATGCCGAGGAGCACCGGGACATCGTCAACGGCTTCTGCGACTTCATGGCGGGCCGCACCGACACCATGGTCCGCCGGCTCGAGAAGGACATGCTGGAGGCCAGCGAGCAGCTCGAGTTCGAGCGGGCCGCCCGGCTGCGCGACGACGTGGCGGCGCTGCGCCGGGCCATGGAGAAGCAGACCGTGGTGCTCGGCGACGGCACCGACGCCGACGTGGTGGCCTTCGCCGACGACCCCCTCGAAGCCGCGGTCCAGGTCTTCCACGTCCGCGACGGCCGGGTCCGCGGCCAGCGCGGCTGGGTGGTGGAGAAGACCGAGGAGCTGACCACCGGCGACCTGGTGCACCACTTCTGCACCCAGGTCTACGGCGGCGAGCAGGGCGAGGCCGACGTGCCGCGCGAGCTGCTCGTGCCCGAGCTGCCCGGCGACGTCGACGCGCTCGCCGACTGGCTCTCCACCCGGCGGGGCAGCCGGGTGTCGCTACGGGTGCCGCAGCGCGGCGACAAGCGGTCGCTGCTGGAGACCGTCGAGCGCAACGCCAAGGACGCGCTGGCCCGGCACAAGCTCAAGCGGGCCGGCGACCTGACCACCCGCAGCCAGGCCCTCGACGAGATCGCCGACGCGCTCGGCATGCGGACCTCGCCGCTGCGCATCGAGTGCTTCGACGTCTCCCAGATCCAGGGCACCGACGTGGTGGCCAGCATGGTCGTCTTCGAGGACGGCCTGCCCCGCAAGAGCGAATACCGCCGGTTCATCGTGCGGGGCGCCACCGACGACCTCTCCGCCATGTCCGAGGTGCTGCGCCGGCGCTTCGCCCGCTACCTCGACGCCCGGGCCGAGACCGGCGAGATCGGCGAGGAGACCGCCGGCGACCCGGACCGGCCCGGCATCGACCCGACCACCGGACGGCCCCGCCGGTTCGCCTATCCGCCGCAGCTCGTGGTGGTCGACGGCGGCCCGCCCCAGGTAGCGGCCGCCGCGCAGGCCCTCGCCGAGCTGGGCATCGACGACGTGGCGCTCTGCGGGCTGGCCAAGCGGCTGGAGGAGGTCTGGCTGCCCGACGACGAGTTCCCGGTCATCCTGCCGCGCACCTCGGAGGCGCTCTACCTGCTCCAGCGGGTACGCGACGAGGCGCACCGCTTCGCCATCACGTTCCACCGCCAGCGGCGCTCCAAGCGGATGACCGAGTCGGCGCTGGACAACATCCCCGGCCTCGGCGAGGTACGCCGCAAGGCGCTCCTGCGGCACTTCGGCTCGCTGAAGCGGCTCTCCGCGGCGACGGTGGAGGAGATCACCGAGGTGCCGGGGGTGGGCAAGCGGACCGCCGAGGCGATCCTGGCCGCCCTCGACGAAGGCACCCAGCGCACCCCCAGCGCCTGACCGTCCGCCGCTCGGATCCGCATGACGTCCCGGCAGGTCCGGGCGGTGGATCGAATGTCAGTTCGGCGAGGACCCATCCGTCCCGCCGTTCCACCGCCAGAGTGCCGGTCACCCACGAAACGGACGCCGCCGCAGGTCGAGCGGTCCGGTGGAACAGCATGGAGGTATCCCGGCCGGGGAGACATCCATGGCGTTCCACTCGCGGCGCCAACCAGGGCGGGAAAACGGACATCCGCCCCAGAGTGGGGGTGTCCCGGCTGCGGCAGGCAGAAGCCGGGCTGCACGCCGCAGCCCGGCACCCCCTTCGTCGAAACGAACCTGCCGCCCGTCAGGTGCCCGGCGGCGGACATTAGCGCCGGGGCTGCGCGGCTTGGGGTGGATGTCCGGTTCGTGGCGGCGAGTTGCGGCATGCCTGTCCGGTTTCGGGCGGTGGTGTCGGGTGGTCGGCGCCACCGTCGGGGCGGAATCATGCCGGGGGCGGGGTCGTTGTACATGGCAGACCGCGCAGCACCCCGCCCCCGCGGTGAGGCAGCCGCCGGTTGGAATGACCGGCCCCCGCCGGTCGTTACATCCCCCGGACCGCGCACCATCGGTCCACGCCGGTGAGCCAGGGAATCATCGCCAGGCCCCGGTGGTTACATCCCCCGGACCGTGCACCACCGGTCCGAGCCGGTGAGCCAGGGAATCATCCCCGGCCCCGGTCGTTACATCCCCCCGGGACGTCGGATCAGGCCGAGGGAATCACACCCCGCCGCCGACGGTTACACCCCCGGACCGCCCGAGCAGGTCACCCCCTGATCGCCGGGCACCCTCCGAAGACTTTCTCAGCGGCACCCGCGCC
>NZ_JBEXLR010000117.1:0-18111 GCF_040610095.1 Micromonospora sp. NPDC004540 | reverse complement strand
CCTACAAGCAGCAGTGGCGCGGCGGCCAACTGGCCCTGGTCGACCGCTGGTACCCGTCGACCAAGACCTGTTCGGCATGCCGGAGCGTGGCCCCCACGATGCCGCTGCACCAGCGCACCTTCACCTGCCAGCCGTGCGGGCATCACGCCGACCGGGACCACAACGCCGCAGTCAACCTCGCCATCTGGGCCGAGCAGCACCACGCCCAGATCCGGGACCTCCCCGCAGGGGGCCCGGTCACCAACGCCCGCCGAGGGGAAGGCCCTGGCCCGCGCACACGCGCAGGCGAAACCGGCCCCGATGACGCAGGAACCGCACCCACCCCACCCAGGGCAAGGCGCGGACGCCCGAGAAGGGCGCTGTCTCACAACTCCACCGAGTTATGAAACAGGCCGTAGTGCTCCGGGGACGCCGGAGTCGGCTACCCAGTCCGGGTGGGCCGCGACGAACGCGGCGACCGTGTCGTCGCGCACCGCGTGCAGCAGTTGCACGCTGGTCGGGCTGAGGATCTCGGCGCTGCCGACGCCCGGCACGGTACGGCTGTTGAAGGTGCCGCCGTTGGTCTTGAGCGTGGTGATCGACTCGGGCTTCACGCCCCGCATGGCGAAGGCCCAGTCGGCCAGCGGGATCCCGCCGTCGTCCACGGTCATCGTCCGGCCGACCGCCGACAGCAGCCCGGGCAGCTTGGTGGGCGAGCCCAGTCCCTGGCTGACCACCTGGGCGAGCACCGCCTTGACGAACTGCTGCTGGTGGCGCTGCCGCCCGTAGTCGAAGTCGTGGTTGGCCAGCAGGTCCCGCTGCCGGACGAAGTCCAGCGCCTGTGCCGGGTCGAGGCAGTGCTGGCCCTTGGTGTAGACGTTCGGGGTGACGCCGGGGATGCGGTGGTTCACCGTGCCGTCCGGGTTGATCGCGTACGGCGCGGCGGGCTTGCCGGAGGCGTCGTGCCCGACGTGGATCGAGGTGGTGGTCTCGTCCACGTACATGCAGACGTGGCCGAGCACCTGGACGATCTTCTTGAAGCCCTGGAAGTCGATGATCCCGCCGGCGTCGGGCGTGATCCCGGTCAGGTCGCGGATGGTCAGCGCCAGCAGTTCGAAGCCGTGCGAGAGCGCCGCGGAGCCGGTCAGTCCCCGGCTGCCGAAGGCGAAGGCAGCGTTGATCTTGTTCTGCCCGCCGCGGAACGGCGTCGCCCCGTTGTCGTACGCCGGGATGGTGACCAGCGAGTCCCGGGGCAGCGACACCAGGTAGGCCTGACTGTGGTCGGCCGGGACGTGCAGCAGGATGATCGAGTCCGCCCGGGTGAGCTGGCTCGGGTCCTGGTTGGCGCGGGTGTCGACCCCGACGAGCAGGATGTTCTTCGCCCCGGTGATCGTCCGGTGCTGCTCGCTCGGCGCGGCCGCGGCGCCGAGCAGGTTCTGCCGGGTGACCTCCCCCGTGGCCGCGTGCAGCAGGTAGGCGCTGCCGCCCAGCGCGACGCCGCTCAGTGTCATCAGCGTCGTGCCGACCGCCACGCACCACCGGGCCCAGCGCGGCCAGGGCCGCCGCGCTGACCGGCGGGGCGGGACCGGACCGGCCGGTCCGGCGGTGGTCGGGTACGACACGTGATCTCCCCAGGTCAGGATGGGTGGCGGCCGGTCCGAGGCTATGCCGGGCCCAGCCCGCCGGACAGGTCGCGCGGCTGTGAACTCGCTGGGAGCGGGCGCCGGCCGGAGATGTCGGCGAGGTGGGCCAGAATGGCGGCATGGCGCAGCGGATGAGCGACGACCAGTGGCGGGCCTTCGTCACCGCCGGCACCCGGACGGGGAAGCTGGCCACTGTGCGGGCCGACGGCTCCCCGCACGTGGCCCCGATCTGGTTCGTGCTCGACGGCGACGACCTCGTCTTCAACACCGGCCGGAGCAGCGTGAAGGGGCGCAACCTGGTCCGCGACCCACGGGCCGCGCTGACCGTCGACGAGGAGCACCCGCCCTACGCCTTCGTGACCGTGCGGGGCCCGGTGACGGTCAGCGAGGATCCGGCCGAGTCGCTGCCCTGGTCCACCCGGATCGCCGCCCGCTACATGGGCGCCGAGCGCGCCGAGGAATACGGCCGGCGCAACGCCGTCCCCGGCGAGCTGCTGGTCCGGCTGCGGGCGGAGCAGGTGGTCGCGTTCACCGGCATCGCGGACTGACCCGCCGCAGCCGGCCGGTCAGCCGTCGAGGCGTTCGATGATCGTGGCGTTGGCGGTGCCACCGGCCTCGCACATGGTCTGCAGGCCGTAGCGGCCGCCGGTGCGTTCGAGCACGTGCAGCAGGGTGGTGGCCAGCCGGGCGCCGCTGGCCCCGAGCGGGTGGCCGATGGCGATGGCCCCGCCGTCGACGTTCACCTTCGCCGGGTCCGCGCCGGTCTCGTCCAGCCAGGCCAGCACCACCGACGAGAACGCCTCGTTGACCTCGAACGCGTCGATGTCGCCGATGGTGAGCCCGGCCCGGGCGAGCACCTTGGCGGTGGCCGGGATGATGCCGGTGAGCATGAGGATCGGGTCGTCACCGACCACGGTGGCGGTGTGGATCCGGGCCCGGGGCCGCCAGCCGCGCCGACGGGCGGTCTCGCCGGTGGTGAGCAGCAGGGCCGCCGCGCCGTCGTTGAGCGGGCTGGAGTTGCCGGCGGTGACCTTCCAGTCCAGCTCGCCGAAGCGGGCGGTCCAGTGCTCGGCGGCGAAGGCCGGCGGCAGTTCGGCGAGGCGTGCCACCGTGGTTCCGGGCCGGATGGTCTCGTCCATGGCGAGGTCGACGCCCGGCAGCGGGACGACCTGGCCGGCGAACCACCCCTGCCGCCACGCCTCGGCGGCCCGCTGGTGGCTGGTGGCGGCGTACTCGTCGAGCCGGCCACGGGACAGGCCCCACTTGCGAGCGATCAGCTCGGCGGCGACGCCCTGCGGGACGAGCCCGCCCGGGTAGCGCGCGGCGACCGCCGGCCCGGCGAAGTCGGCGCGGACGCCGTCGACCACGGCGGCACTGCCGATCGGCACCCGGCTCATCGACTCGACGCCCGAGGCGACGACGATGTCGTACGCCCCGGCGACCAGGCCCTGGGCGGCGAAGCTGAGCGCCTGCTGGCTGCTGCCGCACTGCCGGTCCACGGTCACCCCGGGCACCGACTCGGGGAAGCCGGCCGCGAGCGCGGCGAGCCGGGTGGTGTTGGTGCTCTGCTCGCCGACCTGGGCGACCGCGCCGCCGACCACGTCGTCGATCTCGACCGGGTCCAGCCCGGGCACCCGGGCGACCAGGCTGCGCAGCGCGTGCGCGTGCAGGTCCACGGGGTGGACGTCGAGGTACGCCCCGCCCCGCTTCGCCCGACCCACCGGGGTCCGTACCGCCTCGACGATGACCGCGTCGCGCATCGCTACCTCCTGGGACCATTACCGGACCGATCGGTCCGGGACCGAGTGGTCCGATCCTGCGCCACCCGCTGCGGGCCGGTCAATCGCCTCCGGACCGATCGGTCCGTTATTCTCGCCACAGACGACCGAAGGAGGAGCGATGGCCCGCACCGCGGCACCGGGGAGCCGGGAGCGGATCCTGCGCACCGCCGGCGAGCTGTTCTACCGGCACGGCGTCCGGGCTGTCGGGATGAACCAGGTGATCGACGCCGCCGGCTGCGGCAAGAACCTGCTCTACACCCACTTCCCGAGCAAGGACGACCTGGTCGCCGCGTACCTGCGGGGGTGCCGCCGGGAGCGCGAGCGGGCCGGGGCCGCGGCGGCCGAGGGGCTGCCCGACGACCCGGCGGCGCGGCTGCGAGCCCTGGTCGCGGAGATCGCCGCCACCGCCACCGGGCCGGACTTCCGCGGCTGCGCCTTCCGCCTCTACCTCGCCGAGTTTCCGGGCGACGCGGGCGAGCCCGGCCGGGTGGCCCGGGACTACCTGCGCGACACCCGGGCCGAGATCGACGCCCTGGTGGCCCGGCTCGACGTGGCCGACCCGGGCCGGCTCGCCGACCGGATCTGGCTGGTCGTGGAGGGCCTCTACGGCAGCGCCGGGCGCCCGGACGCCGCCGCCGCGGCGGAGACCGCCACCGGGCTGGTCAACGACCTGCTCGCCGCCGCGCGGCGCTGACCGCTCACCCGGCCAGCCAGGCACGCAGCTCCGCGCCGTGCTCGTCCAGCCCCGGCGGCGGCAGGTCGTAACGGGGCGGCGTGGCCGACAGGCCGATCGGGTGGCGCACCCCCGGCACCCCGCCGACGGTGACCACCGGGTCGAGCCCGAGCCCCTCGGCCAGGGCCAGCCCGTCGGCGACCGTGTTGATCGGGCTGCACGGCACGCCCGCCGCGCGCAGCTCGCGGAACCACTCGGCGCTGGTCCGCCGGGCCAGGGCGGTCACCAGCAACGGCCGCAGCGCGTCGCGGTGCGCCGTGCGGTCCCGGTTGTGCCGGAACCGCGGATCGTCGGGGAGCCCGGGCAGGCCGAGCACCCGGCACAGGGTCCGGAACTGGCCGTCGTTGCCGGCGATCACCACCAGCTCGCCGTCGGCGGTGGGCAGCGGCTCGTAGGGCACGATGCTCGGGTGGGCGTTGCCCATCCGGTGCGGCACCACTCCCCCGGCGACGTGCGCGCTGGCATGGTTGACCAGCCCGGACAACGCCGAGGAGAGCAGCTCCACCTCGACGTGCTGCCCGACGCCGGTGGCCGCCCGGTGGTGCAGCGCGGCCAGGATCCCGACCGCCGCGTGCAGCCCGGCGATCACGTCGAAGACCGCCACCCCCGCCTTGTACGGGGGGCCGTCGGCCGCCCCGGTCAGGCTCATCAGCCCCGACGCCGCCTGCACCATGAGGTCGTACCCGGGCAGGTCCGCGCCGCCGGCCGCGCCGAAGCCGCTGATCGAGGCGTACACCAGTCGCGGGTTGGCGGCGGTGACGGTGCCGTGGTCGAGGCCGAAGCGGCGCAGCGCACCGGGCCGGAAGTTCTGGATCATGACGTCGGCCCGGGCGGCGAGCCGGCGGGCCAGCACCGCGTCTCCGGGGTCGGTGAGGTCGAGGACCAGTGAGCGCTTGTTGCGGTTGACGGCGAGGTAGTAGGTGGCGACGCCGTCGCGGACCGGGGGCTGCCAGGTCCGGGTGTCGTCGCCGCCCGGCGCCTCCACCTTGATCACGTCGGCGCCCAGGTCGGCCAGGAGCATGGTCGCGTACGGCCCGGCCAGGATCCGGGAGAAGTCCGCCACGAGGACGCCGCGCAGCGGCCCGGACGAGCCCTCCCCCATCGCCAGACCTCCCCACTCGGACCTCACGCCGGCGGCGGCCCGCACCGGAAGGATCACGATGGCACACCGGCCGCGGGTGAAGGCACTCCCGTCGGGAACCAGGCGGGCGGTGCGGACGACTACCTGTACATGGCGTGTGAGCAGTGGCGGGAGATCCTGTCGGCGCAGCTGGACGGGGAGGCGACCCGGTCGGAGAGCGCGGCGGCCGAGGCGCACCTGGCGGGCTGCGCCGGATGCCGGGGCTGGTTCGAGGCGGCCACCGCGGTGACCCGGCGCGCCCGTACCCAGCTCGCCCCGCAGGTGCCCGACCTCGTGGACGCGGTGCTCGCCGCGGCGCCGCCGGCCCGGCGCGGGTGGCCGGAACGGTTGGCGCTGGGGCTGCGCGGGGTGCTCGGTCTGCTCGGCGCGGTGCAACTCGTGCTCGGGCTGGCCCAGGTCGGCCGGGAGACCGTGATCGACCACGGGCACGCCACCGGCCAGCACCTGTGGCACGAGTCGGCCGCCTGGAACGTGGCGGTGGGCGCCGGCTTCCTCTACGTCGCGCTGCGGCGCTCGGCCCCGGCGGGGCTGCTGCCCATGCTCAGCGCGTTCGTCGCCACCCTGGTGCTGCTGTCGGTGAACGACCTGATCACCGGGCAGGTGGCGGTGCAGCGGCTGGTCAGCCACGGCTTCCTGCTGATCGGCTGGGTGGTGATGGTGCTGCTCGCCCGGCCCCGGTGGCGCCCGGGCGGCACGCCGCCCCGGCAGGGCCGGTCGGCCGGGTCGCGCTGGTCGCTGCGCACCGAGGAGCCGCCGGAGCCGGCCCCGCTGCGCCTGCTGCCACCCGCGCCGTACGCCGCGCAGGCCCGCGACCGCCGCGCCGCCTGACGGCTGGTCAGACCACCCGGCTGCCCCGGGCCGGCCGGGCGTCGCCCTGCCAGGCGGCGGCCAGATCCTCGCGGGCCCGGGCCACCCGGGATCGGATGGTGCCGACCGGGCAGCCGCACACCTGGGCGGCCTCGGCGTAGGAGAGGCCGACCACCTGGGTGGCGACGAACGCCTCCCGTCGCTCCGGGGCGAGCCCGGCGATGAGCCCGCGCAGGGTGACCCCCTCGTCCCCGCCCGGGGTGACCGCCCCGGCCGCCTCGGCGGCGGCCTGCCAGTCGGGCAGCGCGGCCACCCGGGGACGCGCCGTCGCGGCCCGGACGTGATCCACGGCGACCCGGCGGGCGATGGTGAAGACCCAGGTACGCGCCGTGGACCGGCCGGCGAAACCGGGCAGGGCGCGCAGCGCGCGCAGGAACGTCTCCTGGGTCAGGTCGTCGGCCTCGGCGGGGCCGGCCAGATGCGCGAGGAACCGCCACACCGGGCCCTGGAGGGCCCGGACGAACGCGGCGGCGGCCTGCCGGTCGCCCCGGCCGGCCCGGTGCGCCCACCGGGTCACCTGCTCGTCGTCGGCCTCGGCGGTCATCCGCGACCGGCCCGCCGGTCCACCGTCGTCATGATCCACGGTACGGGCGCGGACCTCGTTCGGTTCATCCCCGCGGTCCTCCCTGCCACCCGCCGCCGACCGGACGGTCACGTGTTGGTCGGCAGGCGGGGCCGGAAAGTTCCCGGGACCGGTCAGGAATCGATGGTGATCGCGACCGGCCCGACCCGCAGCACGCCGTCGGTGAGCGGGGCGCAGCGGACCCCGCCCCGGCCGCGCAGCGCCTTCCAGGTGCCGGGCGCGACGGTGACGTCCAGCCAGGCGCAGGGCGGGGCGGCCCGGTGCACCCGCAGGCTGACCGGCCCGTCGCCGGAGTCCAGGGTGATCACCCGGCCGACCAGCTCGTCCACGGCGATGCCGCGGGTCAGCACGTTGCGCCGGACCTGGGTGAGGTCGGCGCCGGCCGGCAGCGACTCCTGCGCGATCAGGGTCACGCTCGCCTCGCGGTGCGCCGGCCGGCCGAAGTAGCGGTCGCCGACGATGCCCAGACCGGCCCGGATCCGGACCTGCTCCACCAGCTCGCTGGGCGGCGCCGGGGCCGGGCCGTCGGCCGGCCGGCCCACGTAGCGGTGCACCGGCGAGGCCAGCAACTGGACGATCTCGGGCATGCGCCGATTGTAGACACGGACGTACCCCCATCAAAGCGGACGTTAGCCACCCTCACGTGTCCACGGTGGGTGGAGGGCGTTGTACCGGGTGTGACGGCGAGACGGTCCACCCCGGTCGGGCCTCACCCCGAACTGGGACGACAGATTGCATGGGTGCGGCGCGAGAACGAACGCCGGCGGCGCGCCTACGAGGCGGCGGCCCGGGACTGGCGGCGGCGCAACGAGCACCTGGAGCGGCTGCGGATTGAGGCGACCGGATTCCACGGGTGCGCCCTGGCCGGCGCCGAGTTGCCGGTGCCGCTCGACGACGGCGAGGTGGTCTACCGGGTCCTGCCGGTCGTGGAGCTGGTCGAGGCGCAGGCCCGGCACCTGCCCGGGCTCCCCGCGCCGGACCCGGCGCTGACCGCGGCACTGCTCGACCCGGCCGACGGCCCGCTCCCGGCCGGGCTGCGGGTAATCGACACCGGCGCCGCCGTGGTGACCGACCGGCGGGTCGCCTTCACCGGGCGGGCCGGCCGGCGCGAGTGGGCCCATGGTGACCTGCTCGGGCCGGGGCACCACCCCGGCCTGCCGGTCACCCTGCTGCACACCGGGGACGGCGGACGGCCCGCCGGGCTGCGGGTGCCCGTCAGCGGCGCGGCGAACTTCCGCTTCTACCTCACCCTGGCGTACGCCACCGCAACCGGGACGCGCGACGCGGTCGCCGCGGGGCTCGACGCGCTGCTGGCGGCCCACCGTGCGGCCCGGCCCCGGCCCCCGCGACCGCTCGGCGTCGCGGACGCCCCGGTGGTGCGGCGGCGGCCGGAGCGCCTGGCGGCGGCCGGGGTCGTGGCGGTCGCCGTGCTGCTCGGGGTGACGGCCGCGGGCACCTGGCCGGCCACGGCCGGTCCGGCGCACCGGGCGAAGCCGGCCGCGGGCAGCCCCGCCGGGGCCCCGGGCGACGACCTCACGCCGGACCCCGACCCCGGCCGGGCGGGCGGGCGAGACGGCGGCCCGGCCCCGTCGCCGGCCGGCGGACCCACCCCGCTCCCCCGCCGGGCCGGTGGGCCTACGGGTTCAACCGTGACGCAAACCCCGACCGGGGTCGGCACGACGCAGGTCGTGCTCCCGGCGCCGTCCCGCGCCACGACGCCCGCGCCGGCAACGCCGTCGACCCCGCCGGCGGTGAGCCCGACCGGGAGCCCACCCCCGGCGGCGAGCCCGACCGCAAGCCCCACCGCCACGCCGACCGCAAGCCCCACCGCAACGCCGACCGCCTCGCCGTCCCAACCGACCCGGCCATGTCGGGCATCTGTCTGGATCCTCTCCGGCTTCCGGTGCTGAACCCGCTGCTGCACCGGACCTGAGCCGGCGCGGGCCCGATCGTCAGGGGGTCTGCGGGCTGAGCAGGTAGTCCTCGGCCTCCGGGCTCCACCGCAGCTCCACCGCCCCGCTGGTGGCGGCGGCCTTGCAGAACTGGAGGAAGCTGCGGTAGCCGAGCTTCTTCTCGCTGAAGTCGGGCCGCGCCCGCCGGAGCTGGTCCTTCAGCCCGGACAGCGCCACCGCGCCACCCTCGCCGGCCAGGTCCACCACCACGGACCGCAGCAGCGCGAAGGCCACCTCCCGGTCGCCCCGTTCGGGCAGCGACACCTCCGGGTCGCCCTTGGCGGGTCCCGCGGCCAGCTCGATGACGTTGTTCCCGGCCAGGTGGCGCAACAGCTCCCCGAAGGTACGGAAGCCGTAGTCGGACTCGCTGAACGTCGGGTCCTTGCGGAGCAGGGTGCGCTTCAGGCCGGAAGCGGTCACCTCGCCGCTGGAGCTGCCCTGCATGCCCGCCACGGTCTGGGCCACCAGCACGGCGAGCGTGTCGACGTCCCGCGCCGGCTCCTCCGCGGCCGGCGCGACCTCGACCGGCGGTTCGGCCTGCGGCTCGGCCGGCCGTTGCGGCTCGGGCTCGGCCGGGCGGCCCGCCCGGCCCCGGCGGCCGGCTGCGGGCGGCACGTCGACCCCTTCGAGGCGGTCGTAGAAGAGGAACTCGTCGCAGGCGGGCGGGAGCAGCGCCGAGGTGGACTTCTCCACGCCGACCCCGATCACCCGCTTGTTGAGCTCCCGGAGCTTGTGCACCAGCGGCGTGAAGTCGCTGTCCCCGGTGCAGATGACGAAGGTGGAGATGTAGTCCCGCTCGAAGGCCAACTCGACGGCGTCGACGGCCATCTTGATGTCGGCCGCGTTCTTCCGCGTGGCGCCCATCCGCTGCGGTATCTCGATCAGCTCGACGTGTGACCGGGTGAGCATCCGCCGGTCCTCGTCGAAGTACGACCAGTCCGCGTACGCCCGGCGCACCACCACCCGGCCGCGCTCGGCGAGGGCGTCGGCGATCGGGCGGAAGTCGAACGGCCGGCCACCGTGATGGTCGCGTACGCCCAGCGCCAGGTTCTCGTAGTCGAGGAACAGCGCGATCCGGTCTTCCTGATCCACCCGGTCAGCCTAGCGGGGTTCCGGGCGCGGCCCGCTCAGCGCTGCCGCTCGTCGCGGTAGAGGGTGTTGCGGCGGGCCGCGTACTGGATCGCGTAGCTGGCGATCAGGAGCAGCAGGGCCAGCGCGACCTCGACGCCGGCGACGGCCCCGTTCGCCACGGTCAGGCCGAGCAACAGCAGGATCAGGCCGACCACAGCCAGCAGGCCGGCCAGGAGCAGCCGGTTCCGCCTCGCCGTCGACCGGCCCTGACCGCCGTCACCCACCGCTCCACCTCTCCCTCGGCTCCCTCAGCCAGCCTAAGGGCTGAACCGGCACGTACCGCCACACTTCGTCAAGGCGGTGCCGTCGAACGAGGCGGGTGGCCAGAGGCTCTCGCCGCCGGACGCGGAGACCGACGTCGACGCCGGCGGCCTGCCGGCATCGACGTCGGTGTGCGCGCGGGCGGGCTCGCGACAACGCCCGGTCAGCCCAGCCGGACGAAGGCGTCCGCCCACGACGTGTGGTTGAAGCCGTTGCCGGAGTCGGCGGCACGCACGATCAGGCGCAGCAGCCGGGCTCCCCGGACGTCCACGTCCACCGGTTCGGGGCCGGTGGACGCCCGCAGCACACCGCTCGTGTGGATGAGCCGGTCGTCGGCCCACACCTCGGCGATCGTGTTGCCCCGCGAGCTCTGCCGGGCGCTGAAGTCGTCGATCCCCACGACCGAGGTGAACCGGGCCGCCCGGCCGCCGAGGTGGTAGGTGACCTCGGAGTAGGAGTGGACACCGAGGCCCTTGGCGTGGACGGTGCCCCCGAAGGAGATGGGCGTGCCGTCCCCCGCGGCCTGCTTCCCGTTGCTGGTGTCCAGCTCCACCGGACCCCAGCCGTTGACCGCGGCGAGCCACGGCAGATCGCTCAGGTACGAGTCGGTGGTCGGCGGCGGTGGCGGCGGAGTGAAGCGGCGCTCGGCGCGGAAGGTGAGCGGCGCGTCGCCGGCGACGGCGTAACCCGACACGGTCAGGCGCCACTCCTTCGCCGTAGTCTCCTCGGGCACCTGGACCCGCCAGGTGGTGCTCACGCGGCTGCCGGGGGCGAGGCGGCCGAGCCCCCGGCTGGTCGCCGGCTCGACGGTCCAGCCGCGGGGCGCGGAGAGCACCAGTCGAGCGCCGGTCCAGGGCACCGCGGAGCCGTTCGCGAGGGTGGCGGTGAACTCGTAGGTGACGCCGGGAAGCAGCAGGTCCGGGGCATCGAGCTCGACGCCGTAGCCTTCGCGCGTGACCTCGTCGACCCAGGACTGCCGCAGGAGGCCGACCAGCCGGGTCGCGACCTCGGGGTGGGCGGCGGCCAAATCGGTGGTCTCGCCGAGGTCGTGGGCGAGGTCGTAGAGCTCGACCTGCCACTGGTCGTCCGGTGCGGTTCGGTCCTCGCCCGGCGCCCAACGGATGGCCTTCCAGTTGCCCTCGCGTACCGCCTCGGCCGCTCGCTGCAGGCGGCCGCCATCGACGGCGCGAGCACGCTTGGTGTTGCCGTTGTCGAGCCGCCAGAAATAGAGGTACGGCTGGGCGGCGGCCGCGGTCGGATGCGTCTCGAGCAGCGAGCTGAACGACCGGCCGTCGATGTCGCGCGGTCCGGGGACGCCGGCCAGGTCGGCCAGGGTGGGGAGCAGGTCGGTCTGCTGGGTGACCCGATCGGTCACGCCGGGCTGGATCCGGCCCGGGGCCCACGCGATCAACGGGATGCGGACGCCGCCCTCGTACAGGTTGCGCTTGTAGCCGGTGAGGGGGCCGTTCGCGTCGAACCGGTCCGGGTCGACGCCGCCCTCCTCGTGCGGACCGTTGTCGCTGGTGACCAGGACCACCGTGGACTCGAGCAGTCCCTGCGCGGCGAGCTCGTCGACCAACTCACCGACGTAGGTGTCGACCCGGGTGACCTGGGCCGCGTGGCCCCGGTCCGCAGTGGGCCAGTTCTCGGCGGCGTACGGCTCCTGGCTGGGGACGTCGCTCGGGGCGTGCGGAAGGTTCGGGGTGACCACGAGCAGGAACGGCTCGGAGCGGTGGGCCCGGATGAAGTCGAGCGCCCGGTCCTGGAAGAGGTCGGGGGCGAAGGTGGTCTTGTCGGACCCCGCGTTCTCCGGCAGTTCGAGCCGCTCCCCGTTCTCCCAGAGGTACGACGGGTAGTAGTCGTGCGCGTGCCCGTGTGTGATGTAGCCCAGGAACTCGTCGAACCCGCGGGCGTTGGGGTGGCTCGGCTGGTCGCCACGCTCGGGACCGAAGCCCCACTTGCCGAACAGTCCCGTCCGGTAACCCCGGGCGCGCAGCACCTCGGCGAACGTGGTGTCACCGTCGGCGAAGGCGATCGCCTCCGGGTCGCCCGCGGGGTTGTTGCGCACCGGCCCGTGACCCGCGTGCAGGCCGGTCAGCAGTGCGGAGCGGGAGGGCGCGCAGACGGCCGCGGCGGAGTACGCGTCGGTGAAGCGCAGCCCTTCGGTCGCGAGCCGGTCCAGGCGCGGCGTCGCGATGGTCCGCTGACCGTACGCACCGAGCTCGCCGTATCCCAGGTCGTCGGCGAGCACGAGCACGATGTTCGGCCGGGGTCGCCCGGTGGTCGTCGGATCGGCTGTCGCGACGGACGGGAGCGTAGCGGCTCCGAGGCCGGCGGCGGTGCCGGCGAGGAACTGGCGGCGAGTGATCATGAGTTGCCTCCGATGGCAGGAACAGGCAGGGAACAGGGGTCGTCACGCGCAGCGGAAGCCGACGTTGGAGGCTGCGGAGTCAGGGGTGTTCCCGGAGCGGGCCGCGACCCGGTACCGGTAGCAGTAGGAGTCGTGGCACAGGAACGACCCGCCGCGCATCACGCGCCGGCCCGCGGCATCGGGTTCCCCCGGCCCGAGCGGGTCGACGACGCGGGTGCCGGCGCGCAGGGCGTAGGTGTCGGCGGCGAACCAGTCCTCGCACCACTCCCACACATTTCCGACCATGTTGAAGAGGCCGTAGCCGTTGGGGGCGTACTGCTTGACGGGTGCGGTGCCGATGAAGCCGTCCTCGGCCGTGTTGCGGCGGGGGAACTCGCCCTGCCAGATGTTGCAGTTCCACCGACCGCGCGGGAGCAGTTCGTCGCCCCACGGGAACCGCGCCCCGTCGAGACCACCACGGGCGGCGTACTCCCACTCGGCTTCGGTGGGCAGGCGCTTGCCCGCCCAGGCGGCGTACGCGCGGGCGTCATTCCAGGTCACCTGCACCACCGGGTGGTTCTGCAGGTCCGCGATCGAGGACGCCGGCCCGTAGGGATGGCGCCAGTCGGCGCCGCGGACCACGTGCCACCAGGGCGTACCGCCGGCCGCCCCGAGGATGTCGGGGCGCTCGGCCTTCGTCTGCAGCTGGAACACCGCGGACACGCCGAGCGTCTCGGCCTCGGTGACGTAGCCGGTGGCCTTGACGAAGGTCGCGAAGGCGGCGTTGGTGACCGTCGTGGCGTCGACCGTGAAGGCGCCGACGGTTACCTCGTGCACCGGCCCTTCCCCGTCACCCGGGTAGCCCTCGCCGAAGGCGTCACCCATGGCGAAGCTTCCGCCGGGGAGGCTGACCTGGCCGCGGGTGGAGCGCGGCCGACCGGCCTCCCGGACGAGCGGATCCGGCGGCTGCGGCCGGCGGCCGATCTGGAGCAGCCCGCCGGCCGCCGTCTGCTGCGGACCGGCGGGTGCGCAACAGCTCGGCGTGGTCGACCCGGCGGTGCCGTGGTGGTGTGCGGAGGTCATCGGTCGGTGATCGCCGTGGGCAGCAACGCCGGCACCTCGTCGCCCGGCTGGAACGTGAGCTGGGTCGGCTCGTCGTAGTGGGTGATCTTCCCGTCGGCGTACGCGGCGCCCTGGAGGGTGACGGTGATCGGCGCCTTGCCCTCGCGCAGCGTGGCCAGCGGGGCGTCGACGTCGGCGAGCCACCGGAGCAGCCGGCCGCCGAGCCGCTGGGTGACGTCCGGGTACGCCGCGGCAAGGTCGGTGGTCTCACCGATGTCGCTGTCGAGGTTGTAGAGGTCCCAGTCCTGGGTCTCGTAGCGGTAGCTGAGCTTCCACGGGCCCGACCGGATCACCGTTTCGGGACGCTGGTCCCGCGCGCCCTCGATCAGGTAGCCGGGCAGGTGCCAGAACAGCGGCCGCGCGCCGAGCTGGGCGTTCTCGTTGCGCCAGATCCCGCTGAGATCCACACCGTCGGGGCGCAGGCCCTTGGGCAGCTCCGCACCGGCCAGCGACGCGAACGTCGGCAGGTAGTCGACCGCGTGGACGGGCGTCGAATCGACCGCGCCGCCGTCGACCAGGTGCTCGTTCCCGCTCCACACGATGGCGGGGACCCGCAGCCCGCCCTCCCGCAGTTCACCCTTGTAGCCGCTGAGCCAGCCATTGTCGGCGTTCGCGGTCCCACCGTTGTCGGAGGTGAACACCACGATGGTGTTGTCCGCCAACGGGTGACCCGGGTTGCGGGGGTCCGGGGTGGTCTCGAGGTGGTCGACGATGCGGGCCAGCCCCTGGTCGAGGCCTTCGACCAGCGCGGAGTAGGACGCATCGGCCGGGTGTCCGGGAACGGCCGGCTTGGCCCGGTACTTCGCGAGCAGGTCGGTGCGGGGCTGCTTGTCGCCGATCGGCGCGTGCACGGCGTAGTTGCTGACCCAGGTGAAGAACGGCTCGTCCCGGTGGCGGTCGATGAAGTCGATGGTCCCGTCCGCCACCGCGTCGGTGACGTGCTTGTCGGTACCGACGAGGGCGTCCAGAGTGGCCTCGTCGACGCCGTGGGAGTACGGCTTGATGTTCTGGTCGACGTACTCCTGGGTGTAGTCGGCCGCGAACCTGTCCAGCGCCGGGCCGACGGTGTTGTTGAACTTCCCGTCGATGGCGTGGTACTGGCTGGCGTGTCCCGAGTTCGAGCCGCCCAGGTTCTCCTCGAACCCGAAGTCGGTCGTGATCTGGTCGGCGGTCCTGGTCACGTGGAACTTGCCGACGTACCCGGTCGCGTATCCGGCGTCACGAAGCGCCTCGCCGACGGTGTAGGCCTCACCCGGCAGCGCGTCGTCGCCGTCGGGGAGCCCCTGCGCCGCACCGTCCAGCAGCGTGTCGTCCCCGCCGCGGTCGAGGTCGTTGACCAGGTAGAGGTTGTTCGTCGGCCGGGGCGCGTAGAGCCCGGTAAGGAGGGCCGCTCGGGTCGGCACGCAGTTGGGGCCGCCGTAGGCGTTGTCGAAGGCGACACCCTCCTCGGCGAGGCGGCTGACCGTGGGGGTCTCGTTGTCGGTGTTGCCCGACCCCTTGTTCGTCAGGCCGGTGCCGACATCGGCCCACCCCAGGTCGTCGGCGAGCACGAACACGATGTTCGGCCGGCCGGGAGCGGCCGGAAGGGCCGCGGCGCCGAGCGGAGCGGCGGCCGAGACCGGAGCAGCGAAGGCAGCGCAGCCCAGGGTGGCGGTGGCGGCGGCTGCGCCCAGTCTCAGGGTCAACGGTGGCATCGGGCGGCCTCTCGGTCGGTGAGTAGCGAGGTCTGACGGTTCAGGGCAAGGTTCACCACCGCGACCGCCACGATGCTCCGCAGTGGAAGGATGGCGCAATTCCCTGTCATGCCTACCAGGTTACTAGGGATTTGATCAAGCCGGGAAAGGGATCTTCATCACGTCGTCGTCAGCGGGCCGGGCGCCCGTACCGCGCGAGGACGGCAGCGCCCGCCTGCTCCGCCGACAGACACTCCAGGTACGCGGGCGGGCCGCCGGCGGGAAAGAGCCGCATGCCGGTGCCAAGAATCGTGGGGAAGGTCAGGAGGCGGTACTCGTCGACCAGGTCCTCTGCCATCAGCGTGTGGACGACGCTCAGGCTGCCGGTGACGACGATGTCGCGTCGCTCGTGCCGGACCGCTTCGAGGAGGTCGCCGTCGAGGATGCGGGAGTTGGCCCACGCGGAGGCGTCGGTCAGCGTGCGGGTGGCGACCAGCTTGGGTACGGCGTTCATCCGGGCGGAGAACGGGTCGGCGCGTCCGGGCCAGAGCGTGGAGAACAACTCCCAGGTGGTACGCCCCAACAGCAGGACGCCGTTGTCGAGCCGGTCGCCGAGGCGGAACTTGTCCCCCGCGACGGTCCCGGGGCCGTGCCGGAAGGCCCAGCCGCCGGCGGGCGTGCCCCCGGATCCGTCCGGGTCGGACACGACTCCGTCGAGGGTGACGAACTGGATGACGATGACGCTCACGGTGATGTCCCTTCGGTAGGTGCTCACCGGTACGTACCGGCGGCACCTCCCGGACTCATCGCGCCCGACGAAGATCGCCGGCGGAAATTTCCGTGGGCAGGTCGAAGGCCGCGAACACGCGTGGATCGGCGAAGACGACGTTGTGCGCGACCCGCCCGGCGGTGACCGTGAGGACCTGCAGCGTGTGCAGCCGGTGCGGCCCGCCGGGCTGCGGCGCGTACGCGGCGAGCGCCGGTTGCCCGTTGGCGCTCAGGTGTCGCATCCGCCAGCCCGTCCCCCGCATCCGGAACACCCGGTCCAGGAACAGGCCGTAGTCGCGGCTGCCGCGGTACCAGAGCGGCACCGGCGGCATCTCCAGGACCACCTGATCGGTGAGCAGCCGCACGAGCGCGGGAACGTCCGCCGCCTCGAACGCCCGCACGTACTGCTGGATCACGGCACGCACCTGCGGATCGTCCGGCTCGGTCACCTCGCCGACGTCGCCCACGTCGGCGAGCGCGACGCGGGCGCGCTGCAGTGTGCTGTTGACCGCCGCCACCGTGGTGTCGAGCTGCGCGGCGACCTCGGCGGCACTGAAGTCCAGCACCGCTCGGAGCAGGAGCACGGCCCGCTGCCGCGCCGGCAGCACCTGCGTCGCGGCCACCAGCGCGAGCCGCATGTCGGTCCGCACCTCCAGGTCGGCCCGGGCGTCGGGAAACGGCTGGAGCCACGGGATGTCCGACGCCGGTGTCAGGGGCGCCTCCGGATCGGCGCTCGGTGCGCCCAGCCCGGACGGCAGGGGCCGTCGCGCCCGCCCCTCCAGCGCGGTCAGGCACGCGTTCGTGGCGATCCGGTACAGCCAGGTCCGTACCGACGCACGTGTGGGGTCGTACCGGTCGCGGGCCCGCCACGCGCGCAGCATCGTCTCCTGGACGAGATCCTCGGCCTCGTGGAACGAGCCCAGCATCCGGTAGCAGTACGCCAGCAGCTCACCCCGGTACGGCTCGAAGTCCACCCGCCCATCCTGGCGTACGCGGCGCCCGTGCCCCGGCCGGGCGTGCTCGGCCCGCTCCGCGCGCGGACGTCAGGCCGGCACGTCCTGCCACAACTCGTTGAAGGCGATGCTGTCGAAGAAGGCGGTCCCCTCGACCACCTTCCCGTCCCGCATCTCCAGGAACCAGGCGACCGTGTCGGTGTACGTCGTGCCGATCGTGGTGGTGCCGGCGCCGTTCCACGCGACGATGACGGTCCCGGTGGTCGGGTCCTCGTAGATGCCCCGGATCCGCACGGGCCGGAACGGATCCTCCGCCGTGAAGCGCGCGCCGAAGGGCTTCAGGGCCTCCTCGACGAACTGTCGGGCGGGTTGATACAACCCGGCCGCCACCGAGCGACCGATGATCTCCCACCGCATGTCCTCGGCGAAGATGCTGGTGATGGTCCCGGTGCCGGCGGACCAGGCGGCGAAGGCGTCGGCGACGATCTCCCGGTTGGTCGTCATCGGCAACTCCCGTTCTTCTCCGCGTGGACGCCCCGGACGCCGGCGCCCCTCCGCTCATCCTGCGCCGCGAGGTCCGCGGGCGGAGGCGGATCCGCCGCACCGCCTACCCTGAGCGCGTGGATCGGTGTGAGGAGTGCCTGTTCGTCTATTCCGCGCTCGACAGCGGCGAGCTGCCGCAGCGGCTGCGCGACGTGGCCGCGCACTATCCGGCCGCCCTGCACGGGGCGCTGGACCCGCGCTGGCGGCCGGCCCCGGAGGTGTGGTCGCCGCTGGAGTACGCCTGCCACGTCCGCGACGTCTTCCGCGTCCAGGGTGAGCGGCTGGCGCTGGCGCTGCGCGTGGACGAGCCGGAGTTCCCGCCGATGGGCCGGGACGAACTGGTGGTCACCGAGCGCTACAACGCCCAGGATCCGGGGGTGGTCCTCGCCGACCTGGCCGCGGCCGCCGACGCGTTCGCGGCCCGGTTCGCGGCGCTCGGCGAGGTGGAGCTGGCCCGCACCGGTGTCTACCCGTGGCCGCGGCGCGAGGCGCGGACGTTGCGCTGGCTCGGCCGGCACACGGTCCACGAGGCCGAGCACCACCTGCTCGACATCCGCCGCGGGGCCCGGACGGCCGGCGGGGGGGCGGGGCCGACGCCCGGCCGGCCCCCCACCGCCCGGCACCGCCCCGA
>NZ_JBEXLR010000116.1:0-18113 GCF_040610095.1 Micromonospora sp. NPDC004540 | reverse complement strand
GCCGGGCCGGGCGCGGCGGCGGGCGGCCGCGGCGCCGGCTCCGGCCGTGGTACGGGCACCCGCCGGCCGGCCTCGGCGGCGGCGAGCAGCGCGGTCAACCGGCCGCGCAGCGCGTGCCGGGGCACCACGAGGTCGACCTGGCCGTGCCGCAGCAGGAACTCGGCGGTCTGGAAGCCCTCCGGCAGGGTCGCGCCGGTGACCTGGCGGATCACCCGGGGGCCGGCGAAGCCCAGCCGGGCGCCGCTCTCGGCGAGCACCACGTCGGTGTTGGTGGCGAAGGAGGCGGCCACCCCGCCGAACGTGGGGTCGGTGATGACGCTGACGGTGAGCAGCCCCGCCTCGCGCAGCCCGGCGACCGCCTGGCTGACCGTGGCCATCTGCATCAGCGACAGCGCGCCCTCCTGCATGCGCGCCCCGCCGGAGGCGGTGACCAGCACCAGCGGCGTGGCGTCCGCCAGCGCACGCTCGGCGGTCCGGGTGATCAGCTCGCCGACCGCGCAGCCGAGGCTGCCGCCGAGGAAGCGGAAGTCCATCACCGCCAGGGCGACCGGGTGGCCGCCGACCCGAGCGGTGCCGCAGAGCACCGCCTCGTCCAGGCCGGTGCCGGCGCGGGCCGCGCCGAGCCGGTGCGGATAGGGCAGCGCGTCGACGAACCCGATGGGGTCGACCCGCACCGCCGGGTCCGGCAGCCGGGTGAACGAGTCCGGGTCGACCAGCTGGGCCACCCGGTCCGGGGCGTCGAGCCGGGCGTGCGATCCGCACTCCGGGCAGACGTCGAGGTTGCGCCGCAGCCGCTTGCGGTAGAGCAGCGAGGCGCAGCCGTCGCAGCGGGACCAGAGCTGCTCATCCTGCGGCGCGGTGGTGGTCATGACCGCCGCCCGGGGGCGTCGTACCGGTAGAAGCAGTGGGCCATCGCGTCGCGCGGCGAGCGCCAGGTCGGCAGGTACGGCGAGATGTACGGGCGCAGCCGTTCGCTGACGCGGACGAACTCGGGATGGCCGCGCGCCTCCTCCACCGCTCCCTCGGCCGGCGCCTCCGTCTCCAGGAGATGGACGTAGAGGTCGTGCAGCCGGTAGAGGGAGCGGTGCCGCACGCCGACCAGGCCGGGCAGTTCGGTCGCGTCGGACGCGGCGAAGATCTCGGCGACCTGATCCTCGGCGGTCGGCACGACCTTGGCGACGATGAGCGAGCGGTCCATGCGCAGCCTCCCCTGGGTGCGTTCCGGTGCGTGGCGACCGGTCTCACCACACGACTGGCGACACGGTGCCGCCGGCACCGTCAACGCGGCGTCAACCGGCCACCATCGACCCAGGAAGTCGGTGACGCTGCGTTGACGCAAGCTGTGCGGGCGCTATGGAAAGATCAACTGCCGCGATCGATGGCGACACTTATTCGCAGTTCACAGGCCGTCCGTCCGGCCACTACGGACGGTCAGCAAAGCGACGCTCCGTTGACTCAGAGTAACAAGTGTTGATATCCTCCGTACCTGGTCAGCTCGGCCACAGCGGGCTTTCTCCGCCACGGCGGAGCCGTTCCGACACCGGCGTCGCGGGCAGCCGAGCCGGGAACAGAGGACGGTCGGGACGAGGGTTCCGGTGCAGGGGGTGCGCCCGTGTCCGGTGGTTCGCAAATGCCGACGGCGGGAGATCCCGTCCCAGCGGTGTCGCTGCACCTGCTCGGCGGGTTCCGGCTGCTCCACGACGACGTCCCGGTGGTGGTCCCCCGGGGTCTGCAACGGGTCATCGCCCTCATCGGGCTGCGCCCGGCCGCCACCCGCAGCCACCTCGCCGGGCTGCTCTGGCCCGAGACCTCCGAGGACCGGGCGCTCTCCTCGCTGCGCACCGCGCTGTGGCGGCTCCGGCAGGACCCCTGCTGCCCGCTGCGCACCGACGGCGACACCGTCCGCCTCGGCCCCACCGTCCACCTCGACGTCGACGATCTGGTGGCGACCGCCGACCGGGTACGCGACGGCCAGGTGCCCCGCGGGGCCGCCGGCGCGGGCCGGCACGACCTGCTCCCCGGCTGGTACGACGACTGGGTGCTGCTGGAACGCGAACGGCTGCGCCAGCTCCGGCTGCACATGCTGGAGGAGCTCGCCGGCAACCACCTCGCCGCCGGCCGGCACGGCGAGGCCCTCGAGGCGGCGCTGGAGGCCATGGCCGCCGAACCGCTGCGGGAGACCCCGCACCGCCTGGTGGTCCGCATCCACCTCGCCGAGGGCAACGCGTTCGAAGCGGTGCACGCCTTCTACGTCTACCGCGACCTCCTGCTGCGCGAGCTGCGCCTGGAGCCGTCCCCGGCGATGTGCGCCCTGCTCGACGAGACCCTCGCCCCGATCCGGCGTGCCAGCCGGCGGGAGGCCCCGCAGCGGCGCGCCGACCGGACCAACGCCCCCGGCCGCCCGAACGGCGCCGCGCCGCGCGGCACGACCGCGCCCACCACACCGCACCCCCGCTGACCGCAGCCGGCGTCACCACCACCATCAATGGCCCCACCGGGGTCGTGACGGCCAGGTGACAGCCGGCCCGGCAGGGTGGGCGCCACGGTGACGACGCCCCGGGCCGGGGCCGACGCATCACCAGCGGCGAGAGGGGTCCCGATGAGTCGACTGTTGGTCGTCAGCCGGATCGTGCCGGGGGCGCAGGGCCGGGTGGCACAGATCTTCGCCGAGTCCGACGCCAGCGACCTGCCCCGCCTCACCGGCATCCGGCACCGGTCGCTCTACTACCTGCACGACCTGTGCGTGCACCTGATGGAAACGGTGGACGTCGACCCCGACCTGGCCGCCGGAGTCCGCGACAACCCGCTCTACCAGCAGGTCAACGAGCGGCTGTCGGCCCACACCGCGCCGTACCTGCCGACCTGGCGCTCCCCCCGCGACGCCGTCGCCGGCTGCTTCTACAGCTGGGACGCGGCCAACCTCCCCGCGCCCCGCCGGGCCTGCTGAGCGTTCCCACCGCGAAGACCGGGGCGCCCCGGGCCCTCGAACGGCACCGGGGTCCGGGGCGTCCCTTCCACCGCCCGGCGCGGCTCACGCTCGGTCATCCAGCGGCCACCGGCCGGCACCGCCCCGTCCCACCGGCGGCGGCAGCCGCCGGCCTCCCTGTCGCCCCGCGCGTACGTGTGCGAAGCTGCCCCGAGTTTTCTGGCGATTGTCGTTCACGTACATAGGAGGAGGTTGGCCATGCCGTCGAGCTTCGGGCAGTGGCTGGTCGTGATCCTGGCCCTGCTGGTGGGCCTGGTCATCGGGTGGGTGGTGAGCGGCCGTCGCAGCGCCGCTGGCGCCGGTACGCCCACGGTGGAGGGTGCCGCCGCCCCGGCTCCCGAGGTGACCGCCACGGTCGACCGGGAGCGGCCGGAGGCGGTGGTCGACGAGGTGCCGGCGCCCGCCGCGGTGACCGAGGAGTCGGCCCCGGTCGAGCAGGACGCTCCCCCGGCCGCCGCCACGCTGGCCGCCGAGGCCACCACCCTGCCGTCCGCCGAGCCGGTGGGGGTCGCGGAGCCGGCCCGGTCCGACGAGGAGCCGGCCCCGGTGGCGGCCGAGCCGGTGGCCGAGGAGGCCCAGCCGGCCACGCTGGCCTCTGCCGAGCCGGTGACCGCCGACGAGCAGGTCGAGCCGGTCCGTACCGCGCCGGTGGCGGCCGACGAGGAGCCCGCCACCGTGACCGAGCCGGCGCCCGTCGCCGAGCCGGTGGCCGCTGCCGAGCCGGTGGCCGTGCCGGCGATTGAGCCGGAAGCCGAGGCGGAGCCGGCCGCGCCGGTCGCCGTGCCGGCGCCGCGCGCCGCGGCCGACGACGCCGCTCCGGCGCAGGTGGACGTCGCCGACGACTTCCGGCGGATCCAGGGCATCGGGCCGAAGGTGGCCGCCGCCCTCCAGGCCGCCGGCATCCGCACCTACCAGCAGCTCGCCGAGCTGGACGAGCCGGCGCTGCGGGAGGCCGTCAAGGCCGCCGGCCTGCGCGCCGCCCCGGGCCTGGCGACCTGGTCGCAGCAGGCGAAGCTGCTGGCCGGCGCCCGCGCCGAGGCCGACCGGGTGCTCCCGTAGGCATCGGCGAGGACGCCTGACCCGACCCCGGGCCGGTGGTGACCGACGGTCACCACCGGCCCGCGTCGTGTCCGATGGGCGGCGAGGCGGTGTCGGGCCGGTGCCGGGCCGCTCGCGGGCCGCCTCGGACGAGCGCGAATGCCGGAAACCCGGCACGGGTGCGGGCGGGCTCGCTACGGTCGGTGCAGGGCCGGACGGCCCGCCGCGCCGATCCCGCCACCGCAGGAGCAGCTCGTGCCCACCGCCAAGCCGGAGCAGCCCGCCGAGCGGCGGCCCCCGGTCCGCGATCCCGAGGCACCGCGCCGGGTGACCCTGCTGGAGCTCTTCTTCGACCTGGTGTACGTGGTCGCGCTGTCCCTCATCTCGCGCGGCCTGATCACCGAGGTCGGCTGGGAACGAGGCCTCCAGTCCCTGATCATGCTGATGGCGATGTGGTGGACCTGGGCGATCACCACCCTGGTCACCGACATGTACGACCCGCATCGCACCGAGATCAAGCTGCTGATCGTCGCGGTGATGTTCGGGGCGCTGCTGATGACCACCGCGATCCCGGAGGCGTTCGGCTCCCGTGGGCTGGTCTTCGCCGGGACGTACGTGGCGATCCATCTCGGACGCGGGCTGTTCCTCATGCCGACGGTCCGGCGCCACCGGCAGACCCAGCGCCGGGCCGCCCGCATCTTCCTCTGGTTCGCGATCTCCGCGATCCCCTGGCTCGTCGGCGCCAAGGTGGGCGGCCATGCCCGCGAGGCGCTCTGGGTGCTGGCCCTGGGCATCGACTACCTCGGCTTCCGGCTCGCGTACCCGGTGCCGGGGCTGGGCGTGGTGCCGGACGCCCAGCGCAACGTGACCGCCGAGCACCTGTCCGAGCGCTACCAGCAGTTCTTCATCATCGCGTTGGGCGACGCCATCCTGGTCACCGGCACCGTCTTCAGCCTGCACCACTCGGAGGCGGAGAACATCGGCGCGTTCGCCATCGCGTTCGCCACCACGCTGCTGCTCTGGCGGATCTACGTGCACAAGTCCGGCGAGCTGCTGCCGCACGCCATCGCCATGTCCAAACAGCCGGGCAAGTTCCTGAACACCGCCCCCTACACCCACCTGCTGATGGTGGCCGGGGTGGTGACCAGCGCCTCGGGCTTCGACCTGGTGCTGCTCGAACCGACCGGGCACACCCCACCGGCCTGGCTGGGGATCATCCTCGGCGGGCCGGCGCTGTTCCTGGCCGGTCGCGCCGCCTTCGAGTACGAGGTGTTCAGCCGGGTGTCGCTCTCCCGCCCCGGCGGCATCCTGGCGCTGCTCGCCATCACTCCCGGCCTGCTGTTCCTCGCGCCGATCTACGCCGCCCTCGGGGCGATGCTGGTGCTGGCCGGGGTGGCCGTCGCCGACCACCTGCGCAGCCGGGGCCGGCCGCCGGAGGACCCCGCGCCGCCGCACTGAGCCGCCCGCGATGGTCGAAATCGGCCGCGCCGGAACCCGGGCGCCGTTTGACCGTTCACCCGATCTGGGTACATGGCCTCCACCTCGAATCCACCACAACCCCAGTGGAGGCAACCCATGCGCGGCACCTCGATAGTCGGCGTCCTGGTCGTCATCTGGCTCATCATCGGCGCCATCGCCGCCGGCCAGCGCGGCTACTACGGCAACGACGACACCAACTGCGCCGAGGCCGGCACCATCCTCGTCACCATCGTGGCCGGCCCGCTGAACTACATCGGCGCCAACCCCAAGGTGGACTGCGAGCTTCCCCAGCCGTCCAAGTAGGCCCGACCCCGCACCGCCCCGGCCCGCGCCCGCTCCCCCGAGGCGCGGGCCGTTCCGTGCCCGCCGTACGCAGCGTCACCATCCCTAGGGCGTCCTAGGAGGCTGGGTCATCACTCCCCCACGCGGCTCGGGGTGTCCCACGGCGGGCGTTTGCGGGATCGCGGGGCGGGAAGGGCAGCGGTCCAGCCGCGCAGGGGGACGGGAGACCAGGGCGATGCAGATCGGCTACAAGCTGGCCTCGGAGGCCTTCGGCCCGCAGGAACTCATCCGGCAGGCGGTCCGCGCGGAGCAGGCCGGCTTCGACTTCGTCGAGATGAGCGACCACTACCACCCCTGGCTGGAGGTGCAGGGACACTCCTGCTTCACCTGGAGCGCGCTCGCGGCCATCGCCGCGAAGACCAGCACGCTGGGCCTGGCCACCGGGGTCACCTGCCCCTCGGTCCGCTACCACCCGGCGATCATCGCCCAGGCGGCGGCCACCATGGCGCTGATCTCCGACGGGCGGTTCACCCTGGGCGTGGGCGCCGGCGAGCGGCTCAACGAGCACGTGGTCGGGCAGGGCTTCCCGAGCGTCCGCGGCCGGCACGAGCGGCTGCGCGAGGCCCTGGAGATCATCCGGCTGCTCTGGCAGGGCGGCTACCAGTCGTACGAGGGCCGGCACCTCCAGCTGGAGGACGCCCGGGTCTGGGACCTGCCGGAGACGCCGCCGGTGATCGCCGTGGCGGCCAGCGGGCGGTCCTCCGCGGCGACGGCCGCCGAACTGGGTGACGGGCTGTTCGCCACCGAGCCGAAGTCGTCGATCGTCGCGCACTACCGGGAGGCCGGCGGGAAGGGACCGCGCTACGCGGAGGTGCCGCTGGCCTGGGCCACGGACGAGCAGCAGGCGGTCCGCGCCGCGAAGGAGACCAGCCGGTGGGCGGTCACCGGGTGGAAGGTGATGAGCGAGCTGCCCAACCCGGTGAACTTCGACGCGGCCACGGTCTGGGTGGAGGACCAGCACATCCGGCAGCAGTTCTCGGTGGGGCCCGACCCGGAGCCGCACCTGGCGAAGGCGCGGGCGTACGTCGAGGCCGGCTTCGACCACATCGTGCTGCAGAACGCCGGTCCGGACCCGGACGGCTTCCTCGACTTCTGCGCGGACGGCTTCCTCGCCCAGGTGCGGGCACTGGGCTGACCCGGGCGCCGGCAGCCGGGCGCAGCCCGGTCCGGGTCGCGGTCGGCGTACCCCTGCGGGGTCGGACCGGGACGGGCCGGCGGCCGGCTGCGGGGCTCAGCCGCCGACGTGGATGCCGGGGCGGCGGCCGGGGTCCGGCTCGGACTTGCGGATGATCTCCCGGACCACCGGCGGGGTGTCGCCGCGGCCGAGGATCAGGTAGCGCAGCAGGTGCGCGATCGGGTTGCCCTCCGACCACTCGAAGTGGCAGTGCGGGCGGACGCCGGTGGCGTCGCGCAGCGCCAGCAGGATGGCCGCGATGGCGTTGGGCGCGGCCGGGCTGCTGGAGCGCAGGATCCGGTATCCGCCGACCTCCACCCCGTGCACCCGCAGCACCTCGCTGAACCGCGAGGGATCGCTGATGTCGATCTCCAGGAAGAGCACGTCGGCGGCGCCGGGCACCGGGTTCATGCCGCGCTGCGCGCGCTCCTTGACCCGGTACTCCTTCAGCGAGCCACTCTGCCGCTTGTTGGCGATCAGGTGCAGCCGGCCGTCGTGGGCGATCGAGTCGGCGACGAACCGCCGCGCCGCCTCGTCGAACTCGATCCGCTCCGCGCGCAGTTCGGTGGTGCGGGACACCCGGGAGATCAGCGAGACGGCGATGATGCCGGCGATGAACAGCCCGGAGATGGTGATGCCGTCCGGCTTCTCGATGACGTTCTCGGTGAGCGCGTAGAGCAGCACCAGGGTGAGCACGGTGAAACCGATCCCGGCGAACGGATGCCGCGACCGGTAGGCGGAGATGGTCACCGCGATCGCGCCGGAGACCATCATGGCCAGGATGCCGGTGGCGTACGCGCCGGCCTGGGCGTTGACGTCGGCCCGGAAGGCGACCGTGATGGCGATGCTGATCGCGGTGTAGACCAGCACCACGGGCCGGACCGCCCGACCCCACTCGGGCGCCATGCCGTAGGAGGGCAGGTAGCGGGGCACGATGTTGATCAGGCCGGCCATCGCCGAGGCGCCGGCGAACCAGAGGATGAGGATGCTGCTGATGTCGTAGACCGTGCCGAACGCCTCGCCCAGGTGCTCGTGGGCCAGGAAGGCCAGCGCCCGGCCGTTGGCCGGCCCGCCGGGTGCGAACGCGTCCGCCGGGATCAGCACGGTGGTGACGAAGGTCGTGGCGATCAGGTAGACCGACATGACCAGCGCGGCGGTGGCGAGCAGCTTGCGGGTGTTGCGGATCCGCGCCGCCAGCCGCCGCTCGGCGTCGTCGCCGTCCCCCTTGACCAGCGGCATCATGCTCACCCCGGTCTCGAAGCCGGAGAGGCCCAGCACCAGGAGCGGGAACGCGAGCACGCTGGTGGCCAGCACGTCGCCCGCCCCGCCGACCCGGGTCAGCCGGTCGGTCCACCCGCTGAGCGTCCCCGGGTCGGCGGCGACCTCGGCCAGGCCGGCGACCACGATCACCGCGTTCAGCGCGAGGAAGACCGCGACCAGGGGGATGGCGACCTGCACGGCCTCGCTGAAGCCCAGCAGGAACACCCCGCCGAGGATGAGCAGCAGCACCACGGTCACCAGCACGGCGGCCGTGGTGCCGTGCGGGAACGACTCGGGCAGGATCGGGTTCTCCAGCAGGTGCACCGTGGCGTCGGCGGCGGAGAGCGTGATCGTGATGATCCACGAGGTGGCCACGAAGCCGAGCAGCACCAGCACGAAGATCTTGCCCCGCCAGAACGGCAGCAGCCGTTCCAGCATGGCCACCGAGCCCTGCCCGTGCGGGCTCTCCCGGGCCACCCGCCAGTACATCGGCAGCATCCCGAACAGGGTCAGCGCCACGATGAGCAGGGTCGCGAGCGGGCTCAGCGCGCCGGCCGCCACGGCCGCGATGCCGGGCAGGTAGGACAGGGTGGAGAAGTAGTCGACGCCGGTCAGGCACATCACCTGCCACCAGGGGTGCGCCGGCGCCTGGTGCTCCCGGGTCTCCGGACCGACGGGCTGCACCCGGTGCTGGAACAGCCAGCGGCTCAGCCGGCCGGTCGGCTGGGCGGGCGGGACCGGGCTCTCCACCCGCGCCGGGAGCGTCGCGGAGCGGCGGGCGCGGTTGCCGTGCTCCGGGTCGCGGGCGGCGCGCAGCGCCCGGTCCGCAGGGGTCGACTGCGCGTGGTGGCGGCGCCCCCGCGCCCGCCGGGGCTGCGCCCCGTCCCGTGCCTCCGCCATGTGCACCCCTTCAGGCCCTGAACCGACGGTAGGCGGTACCCGGGGCGCGGCCCGGCGGAACCGGGCAAGCGGAAAAAGATGATCAGGGCGGGGAGGCCAGGGCGTCGCGCAGCGCCTCCGGATCGGTCACCGTCACCGTGACGGCCGGGTGGCGCGGCCACGGGCCGGGTACGAGCGCCGGCACCGGGGTGGCGAGGCGAAGACAGACCCCGGCGGCCACGCCGGTGCCGAAGGTGACCCCGCCGTCGGCCAGGGACAGGTGCGGGCCGACCGCCCGCCACCAGCGGTACGGGCCGCCCAGCTCGACCCCGCTGACATTGTCCCGGGCGGTGCGCAGCCGCCAGGGGCCGAACCGCACGGTCAGCTCGTCCGGGCCCAGCTCGACACGGGCGGTCTCCGGCCGCACCCCGAGCAGGGCCAGCGGCAGCCGGAACGCCGCGTCGAACCGGAAGGCGAAGCGGCGGACCGGCTCGCTGTGCGACATGGCCGCCGGGTACCCGGTCGAGCCGGCCCGACACTCGGCCGCGCCGTCAGCCGTCAGCCCGGGCCGGCCCAGCCGCTCCCGTCGTCAGCCCGGGCCGGCCCAGCCGCTTCCCCGCGAGCCGGGACCGGCCGGCGCCTCCTGGCGCCGGCCGGTCCGGTGGTTCCCTCGGGTCATCCGCGCAGCCCCAGCCGGCCGGCCAGCCAGGCGAGCCGGTCGTCCCGGGTGCGGGCGGCGCCCAGGTCGTGCTCCTCCTGGGGGTAGAGCGACACCTTGGCCTGCGGCGCCGCGGCGGCGAAGGCGGCGCGGGTCTCCGCACCGACGAACCGGTCCGCGCCGGCGAACTGGAGGTACGCCCCGGTGCCGAGCCGTCCCAGCAGGTCCACCGGGTCCAGGCCGGCGAAGACCGCCCGGTAGGCCTCCTTCTCCCCCGCCGGCAGCTGGAGCCAGTAGAGGTCGAACCAGTTGGCCCAGGTCGCGTCCGGGGCGAGCAGGACCGCGCTGCGCAGCCCCGGCTCGCGGGCGGTCAGGTCGACGGCGTACATGGCGCCGTAGTCGTGACCGACCACCGCGGTGCGGGTCCGGTCCACTCCGGGCTCGGCGAGCAGCCGCCGGTAGGCCGCCTGCACGGCGTCGAGCTGGGCGGTGACCGCGGCCCGGTCGCGGGCGTCGCCGACCGGGTCGCCCGCCCATGGGAAGGTGAGCTGCGGCAGCACCGACACCACGCCCCGGCCGGCTAGGGCGGTCGCCTCGGCCAGGAACTCGCTGCGGTCCTGGCTGGCCCGGCCCGGCTCGAACCAGTGCAGGTCCAGCACCCCGGCCAGCCCGCCGGCGGAGCGTTGCGGCCGGACCAGCCAGGCCCGGACGGCCGGTTGCCCGGCGACCGGGATCTCGATGTCGCGGACCACCGTGGCCGCCGCGCGGTCGGCGGCCGCCGGGGCCGGCTCGGCGGGTGCCTCCGCGTGGGCCCCGCCGGCGCCGGCAACCGCGCCGGCGACCAGCAGCGCCGCCACGGACACGAGGACGGGCAGACGTCGCATACGCACCTCCATAAGTTTTTAAATGCGTTTTACAACTGACGACGCTAGGATGGCGGGCGGCGGGCGGTCAAGTGCGGAGGGACGGCGGGCGTGTCGGCAACCGGACGAGGGAGAGGGTGCGGATGAGCGCGGTGCCACCCCTGGAAGCCCCGCTGCGCCTGGCCATCGCGCTGCTGCACAGCTACTGGGTGCTCCAGGACCCGGTCGACCAGCTCTCGGTGGCCCGGCTGCGGGCCGCCGCCCGGGAACTCGACCTCGCCGAGGTCACCGACCCGCTCACCGAGGCGGACCTGCCCCGGCTGCGCGACCTGCGCGACCAACTCCACCGGGTCTTCGCCGCGCCCGAACCGGCCGCCCGGGTGGCCACCCTCAACGCGGTGCTGACCGAGGTGAGCGCCGGCACGGTGGTGGAGCCCGGGCCCGACGGCACGCTGCGGCTCACCCCGCTGCCCCGACCCGGCCCGGTCGGGCGGTTCGCCGCCCTGGTCACCGGGGCGCTCGCCCGGGCCGCGGCGACCGGCGGGGCGGAGCGGTTCGGCGTCTGCGCGGCCGACGGATGCGACGCGCCCTACCTGGACCGGACCCGGGCCGGCCGGCAGCGCTACTGCTGCGAGCTGTGCAACAACCGGGCCGCCGCGGCGGCGTACCGGGGGCGGTCGCGGCGCGGCTGACCGGTCAGGCCAGGGCGGCCGTCCAGCGGCTCACACCGGCGTCGAGCAGCGCGGCCGTGGCCCGCCAGTACGCCCCGTCCTCGGCGTGGATCCGCGCCCAGGGCTGCACCCCGTCGCGGGCGCCCGCCGCCAGCAGGTCGACCATGGCACGGGCCCGGCGGCCGAGCAGCGCCGCCAGCGCCGGCCGGTCCGCCGCCGGCAGCCCGTAGCCGTCGACCAGGGCGCGCAGCCGGGTCGCGGACTCGTCCAGCGGCCGGTCCGGGCGCATTCCGGCCATGCTCTGCCCCGCGTACGCCAGCTCCCAGAGCCGGGTCCCCGGGCCGGCACCGTCCCAGTCGATGAGGACCCACCCCCGGGCGGAGCGGACCAGGTTCCACGGCGCCACGTCGTGATGGCAGACCAGCTCCGCGCCGTCGGGCGGGATGGCCGGCTGCCACACCGCGCCGGGCGGGGACGTGAAGGAGGTCGTCGCGCGGTGCAGGTCGGCCAGGAACGCGCCGATCGAGGCCAGCTCGTCGAGGGAGTAGGTGCCCGCCGGATCGCCCGGCTCCCCCGGCACGTACTCCAGCACCTGGCGGCCCCGGTCGTCCCGGCCGAGCGGCCGGGGCGCGCCCGGGAAGCCCACCTCGTGCAGGTGGCCGAGGAGGGCGTCGACGCCGGCGGTCCACGGGCCGGACGGGCGCCGGACGGTGTCGCCGACCCGGACCACCCCGGCCGTCACGTTGCCGGGGAGCGCCTCTTCCACCGGCCCATCCTCGCACCACGGGCGGCGTCCCCGCGTCCCGCGCAGGTGGACCGCGGGACGCGGGGACCCCCCGTCCCGGCTACTGGAGGAACGCCCCGAGAGGCGACAGCAGCAGCCGGCCGAGCAGCGCGGCGTTGTCGTCCAGCCGCATCCGCTCACACTCGCGGGCGTCCGGGTCGTGCCGGCAGCGCCAGATCTTCTGCGCGTTGCGCCAGGCCACGTTCCGGGTGTACTCGACCAGTTCGCCCTGGTACCAGTCGTCGATGTCGCCGTTCACCATGTCGATCATCAGCTGCCAGTTGTCCAGGTAGCCGCGGCGCAGCTCCGGGATCCGCTCGGCGAAGATCTTGTTGATCTCCAGGTAGTCGTGGTGCTGGTCGCTGCCGTCGACCGGCTCGGAGTCCAGGCTGTCGAAGGTGGTCACCAGCGCGAACGGCAGGTCGTAGTTGATGTGGGCGTTCACGCCGGCGGCTGCGGACGGCAGCGGCCGGGCGTCCGGGCCGCGCATCCGCTGGAACAGGCACGACCAGGCCTTCGGGGTGCCCGGGTGGGAGTCGGACCAGAACCGCAGCGCGTCGAAGTAGCGGGCGGCGAACTCCACGTCCAGCCGGGCCAGGAAGGCCGGGTCGGTGAAGCGGTCGTCGTAGAGCCCGTCGAGCACCGTGGAGGTGATGACCAGGTAGAGCTTGTTGAAGTCGGCCAGCGGGCAGCTCTCCTCCAGCGGAGGCAGCCGGACCAGCAGGTCCTGGAGCTTGGTGAGGTGGTCGACGACCGCCGGCACGTCGGCGGGGTGGTCGGCGAGCAGCCCGACGATGTCCTGATGCACGGGACCCCAGACCGGTTCGGTCATCTCTCCTCCACAGTGGTCGGCGCCCCCCACGACGCCACCCGGTGACGCGGGACAGCCTTCCAGCCGGCGTACGCCGGCCGGATCAGTAGAACGACGTATTGCCGACGGACGACTACTCGGGGCGGTTGCGCAGGAAGATCGCGCTGGCCTGCACCCGCGTGCGGACCTGGAGCTTGTCGAAGATGTGCGACACGTGCACGCCGATGGTCCGCTCGCTGATGAACAGCCGCTGGCCGATCTCCCGGTTGGTCAGCCCCTCGGCGACCGCCGCGAGCACCTCCCGCTCCCGCGCGGTCAGCACGACCAACTCGTCCACCGCGGGCGCGGCCGGCGCGGCGGCCCGGGGCCGGGGCGCCGGACGGGCGGCGGCCGGACCCTCGTCCAGGGCCACCCGGGCCCGCCCGGCCAGGGTACGGATCTCCTCGCTCAGCGGCACCGCGCCGAGCGCCTGGGCCGTCCGGTGGGCCTGCCGCAGCAGCTTGCCGGCCGTGGCCACCCGGCTGCGCCGGCCCAGCAGCGCCTCGGCCTGCCGCAGCCGGGAGTAGGCCGCCGGGTAGGGGTGGTTGCGCCGGTCCCACTCGCCGGCCGCGCGGGCCCACAGCTCCGGGTCGCCCCGGCCGTCGTCCAGCCGGCTCAGTTCGGCGGCGCAGAGGGCCAGGAAGGCGTCGGCGACGTAGCGCACCGGGGCGCCCGCCCTGCCGCTCTTGCCGGCCACCCGGTCGACCACCTCGCGCAGCCGGCGGACCGCGTTCGGGTCCACCTCGACCGTGCGGCTGGCGGACGCCTCGGCCTCCGCGCGCAGCCCGTGCCAGGCCAGGGTGGCCAGCACGATGACGTCGTCGGAGCGGCTCTCGGTGAGGCCCCGCTGGACCGCCTGGCGGGCCAGGTCGTGCCGGCCCTGCCACATGGCCAGCCCGGCGCGCAGGATGAGCATCGGCAGCACGTGCCGGGCCCCGCCGCCGGCCAACACCGTGGCGACGGCCTCCAGGTCGCGGTCGGAGGCCTCGACGTCGCCGTAGCCGACGGAGAGCCGGCACCGGGCGAGCAGCAGCTCGACCGCGTCGGCCCCGGACGGGCGGTGCCGCAGCGCGGCCGCCACGACCTTCTCCGCCTCGGCCCACTGCCCCACCCGGAACAGCCCGTTGGTGGCGATGGCCAGCAGCCGGGTCTCCCAGGTGCGGCCGAGTCCCAGCTCGGCGACCCGCTCGGCGCCCCGGCGGGCCACCACGACGCCCTCCTCGAGGATGTTCAGCGGCCCGGTGAGCAACTCGGCCAGGTGCAGGTACGCGCAGGCCACGTCCTCCGGCCGGCCCGAGCGCTCGGCGGTGTCCAGCGCCTTGCGCATGACGGCCAACCCGGCGTCCGGGTCCTCCAGGTAGGCCTCGCTGAACCCCAGCGCGGCGCTGGCCAGCACCACCTCCGAGGCGGTGCCGTCGACCTCGGCGGCGAGCCGGAGCGCCTCGCGGGCCTGGTCGCCGGCCTCGGCGTAGCGACCCAGGTGCAGCAGCAGCTCGGCCAGGCGGGCGGCGGCGGTGGCGCGCTCCCGGGGCGTGCAGTCGGGCGCGGCGAGCACCCGCCGGTATTCCGCCTCGGCCGGGGCCGAGCGGCCGGCGGCGGCCAGGTAGCGGGCCCGCCGGATGTGCAGGGCGCAGGTGGGCGGCCCGGCCGGGTCGGCGGCCAACTCCTCCAGCAGGGCCAGCGCGCGGGCGTGCTCGCCACAGTGGTGCGCCGACTCGGCCGCGTGGGTCAGCAGCTCGGCCCGGTCGACCTCGACCGGCTCCGGCCGGCCGCCGTCGGGCAGCACGGCGGGCGGGGTGGTGGCCAGGCTCAGCGCGGCCGACCAGTGGCGGTGCGCCTCGGCGTAGCCGTGCAGCCGCTCGGCCTCTCGGGCGGCGGCCATCGCGGCCGGCAGGGCCCGGGCCGGCTCGCCGGCCAGCCGCCAGTGGTGCGCCAGCCGGGCCTGGTGCAGCTCGGCGGTGGCCGAGGTCAGCGCCTCGGCGTAGCGGCGGTGCAGCGCGGCCCGCTCGGCGGGCAGCAGCTCGTGCGCCAGCACCTCGGCGACCAGGCGGTGCCGCAGCCGGTAGCCGTCGTCGGCGCCGACCAGCAGCCGGTGCGCCACCGCCTCCCGGACCGCCTCGATCAGCTGCTCCTCCGGCAGCCGGACCACCTGGGCCAGCAGCCAGTGCTCGACCGGCTCGACGCCGGCCGCGACCGCGTGCACCACGGCGTGCGCGGGCTGCGGCAGCGCGTCCACCCGGGACAGGAAGACCTCGCGCAGCGTGTCGGAGAGGCCGTCGTGGCCGTCGCGCAGGTCGCGGGCCAGCTCCTCCACCACGAACGGGTTGCCGCCGCTGCGCTGCCACAGCTGGTCGGCGGCCTCGGGGGCCAGCGGCGCGCCGACGATCGCGGCGGCCAGCTCGTCGGTGCCGGCCCGGTCCAGCGGCGCCAGGTCGACCACCCGCACCGAGCGCAGCCGGCGCAGCTCGGTCAGCACCCGACGCAGCGGGTGGGCCCCCTGCAACGACTCGGCGCGGATCGCCGCGAGCACCGACAACTGGAGGTCGCCGAGGCCGGCGAGCAGGTAGAGCAGGAGCTGGCGGGTGCTCCGGTCGACCCACTGGAGGTCGTCGAGGACCAGCACCAGCGGCCGCCCGCCCGCCACCAGGTGCAGGCCGCGGGAGACCCGCTCCAGCAGCGCGCCCGCGCCGTCCGGGCCGGGGGTCTCCTCGTCGAAGACCTGGAGCAGGCCGCGGACCGCCGAGGAGGTGCGCGCCTCGGTCAGGTCGGCGTCGAGGCGGCGCAGCGCCTGGCGCAGCGGATGCAGCGGCGAGGCGTCGCCGATGTCGAGGCAGGCGCCGGTGAGGACCAGGGCGCCGGCGTCGCGCAGGCGCTCGCCGGCCTCGGCCAGCAGCCGGGTCTTGCCCACCCCGCTCTCGCCGGTGAGGAACACCGCCGCGGTCTGCCCGGAGGCGACGTCGTCGAGCAGCGCTCCCCGGAGCGCCGCCACCGTGTCGGCACGGCCGACGAGCGGCGCGGTGTCCACATCGCTGGCCATGCCCCGCAGCCTAGTCACACGTTCCCGCACCGTTCTACGGGCTCAGCGCCCTTGTGGTACTCCTCGCGTCGACATTGCGACTAATGGTTGCGGGTGGTCGACATACGTCGTCCTACCGATCCCCCGAGAACCCGGTGGTGAAAGTCTCCGGTGGTCGTCAGGCGCCGGACCGGGGAAAGGGTGGGTGCGATATGCCGATCACCACGCCCGTGGGGAGTCGGGAAGCCGTCACCGTCGCGCGCTGGCCGGTGCCGGAGGAGCGGCGCACGGTCACCGTGCTCTTCGCCGACATCGTCGGGTCGACCGGCCTGGTCGAGCGGCTCGACCCGGAGGACGTCCGGGCGCTGCAACAGGCGTACTTCGGCACGGTGGCCGCGGTGCTGCGCCGGTGGCGCGGCGTGGTGGAGAAGTACGTGGGCGACGCGGTGATGGCGCTGTTCGGGGCGCACGGCTCCGACGGGTTCGACGCGTACCGGGCGGTGCGCGCCGGGCTGGAGATCCAGGCCGCGCTGGACCGGCGGCTGCCGGCGGGCACCCGGCTGCGGGTCCGGGTCGGCGTGGCCACCGGCGAGGTGCTGGTCGACCTGGCCGGCACCCGGGACGGCGGGCACGGCGCGGCCAGCGGCGCGGTGATCACCACGGCGGCCCGCCTCCAGGAGTACGCCCCGCCCGGCGGGGTGGTGGTCTGCGCGGCCACCCGCCGGGCCGTCGCCGGCCTGGTGGAGCAGCGCCCGGTGGCCGCCCTCACGGTGGCCGGCAAGGCGGCGCCGCTGGACGTGTGGCGGGTGACCGGGCTGGCCCGGCACCGGCCGGCCCGGCACCACGGCCCGCTGGTCGGCCGCCGCCGCGAGCTGGCCACCGCCGCCGACGAGATCATCCGGGCGGTGCGGGAGCGGCGTCCACACTGGATCTCACTGGTCGGCGCGGCCGGCAGCGGGCGCAGCCGGCTGCTGCACGAGCTGGTCCGGTCGGTGTCGGCAGTGGACGGTGTCCGGGTGCGCTGGTGCGTCGCGCACTGCCCGCCGTTCCCGGACGGCGAGCTGGCGCCGCTGGCCGACATGGTCCGTGCCCTCGCCGGGCTCCGCGACACCCACCCCCCGGAGACCGTACGCCGGCGGCTGGCCGCCGCCCTGGACGGGCTGCTGGCGCCGGCCCGCCGTGGCGCGGCGGCGCACGCGCTGGCCGAGTTCCTGGCCGCGCCGCGCGACGCCGGGGCGGCCGCCCGTGGCGCCGAGGTGTGGCGGGAGGTGCTGCTCGACCTGGCCGCCGGCCAACCGGTGGTGGTGGCGGTGGACGACCTGGACCGGGCCGCCCCGGCGCTGAACCGGTTCCTGCACCGGCTCTTCGCCGGGGCGTGCGAACGGGACCTGCCGCTCGCCGTGGTGGCCACCCACGGCCCGGGCTGGGCCGACCTGCTGCCCGGGGCGGCCGGCCGGCGGCGCCGGGTGCCGCTGCCCGCGCTGGGCGCCGTCGACACCGGACGGCTGCTGCGGCACCTGCTCGACCGGGCCGGCCGGCCCACTGCGCCGGCCGCGGAGCTGCTACCGCTGGTCGGCGGCAACCCGGCTGTCGCGGCGGCGTACGTCGCCACGCCCGACGCCGCCGGCGAGCCGGCGGGGATGCCGGAGCTGGTCCGCCGCCTGGTCGACGCCCGGCTGGACCGGCTGGACGGGGAGCGGCGGGCGGTGCTGATGGCCGCCGCGGCCGGGGCCGCGGAGGTGCCGGCCGCCACGGTGGCGCGGATGCTCGGCTGGCCGGCCGGGCGCGCCGAGCCGGTGCTGCGGGCGCTGGTCGACACCGGCCTGCTGCGTCGCACCGCCGCCGGCGGCTACGCGGTCGCCGAGCCGGCGGTGGCCCGGGTGGCCGCGCACCGGCTGCCCCGCGCGGTCCGGGCGGAGTTCGCCGGCCGGCTGCGGGACGCCGGGACGGTCGTGGCGATCCGCCCGGCCGGGGCGGTTCCGGACGGCGTCGCGGCCCGGGTCGCCGCCGGCCGGGCGCGCTGGCGGACTCGGTGACCGCCCAGCCAAGGCCAGTTGCCTGCGTAACACGCCGAATGCCGGGCAACCACACCTGGTTGATCAAGCGGGGTTGC
>NZ_JBEXLR010000115.1:5166-19016 GCF_040610095.1 Micromonospora sp. NPDC004540 | reverse complement strand
CCCGGGCGCGGCGCAGGCGGAGCTGGCGGCCGCCGGCGCGGTCGACGGGGTCGCCGCCGCCCGGCCCGGCGCGACCGGCGACCGGGTCGCCCAGGTCGACGTGGTGCTCGCGGCCGAGCCGGGCACCGCCGCCTCGGACCGGACCGTCGAGGCGCTGCGCGACGCGGTCGCCGCCGTGCCGGACTCCGCGCCGCCCGCGGTCGCCGGCGCCGGCGCCGCCGAGGGCGCGCTGGTCGGCGGTACGGTGGCCGCCACCTACGACTCGGACCGGGCGAACACCAGGGACCTGTGGCTGATCCTGCCGATCATCCTGCTGCTGGTCGGGGCGGTGCTGGTGCTGCTGCTGCGCGGGCTGCTGGCCCCGGTGCTGCTGGTGCTGACGGTCATCGCCTCGTTCTTCGCCAGCCTGGGCGCGGCCTGGCTGCTCTTCGACCGGGTGCTGGGCTTCCCGGCGCTGGACAGCGGCGTGCTGCTGCTCGCCTTCGTGTTCCTGGTGGCGCTGGGCGTGGACTACAACATCTTCCTGGTCACCCGGGCCCGCGAGGACGCCCGCCGGCTCGGCACCCGGGACGGGATGCGGTCCGCGCTGCGGGTCACCGGCGGGGTCATCACCAGCGCCGGGGTGCTGCTCGCGGCGGTCTTCGCCGTGCTCGGCGTGCTGCCGCTGCTCACCCTCACCCAGATCGGGATCATCGTCTGCGTCGGCGTGCTGCTGGACACGCTGCTGGTCCGCACCGTGCTGGTGCCGGCGCTGGCGTTCCTGCTGGGCGACCGGTTCTGGTGGCCCGGGCGGATCGCCCGCGAACCCGACGCCCCGGCGGAGACGCCCCCGGCGCCCGTCACGCCGGCCGGCGCGCGGGGCTGAGACCGGGCGGGGCCCCGGCGATCGCCCGCCGGGGCCCCGTTCCCGTCAGCTCAGTAGTTCAGGCAGACGCACTCGGTCATCAGCGCCCGCACGTTGCGCACGTACTGCGGGTTGGGGATGGCCAGCGGCTCGCCCTCGCGGGCCACCGCGCCGTGCCCGTAGTTGTACGCCGCGATCACCGCGTTGAGCAGGCAGGAGTTCAGCTCCGACGTGCAGAGCGAGGCGTCCAGCCGGTAGTCCGCCTCGAAGTACATGTCGCCGATGTACTTGGTGAGCCAGGCCAGGTAGGTGCCACCCAGGTAGGCGTTGTCGCGGTAGGCGTCGATGTCGTACGACTGGCCGAACCGCTGGTTCATCCAGTCCGCGGTGGCCGGCATGACCTGCATCAGCCCGATGCCGCCGTCGCAGGCCACGATGTTGGACTGCCAGCCGCTCTCCTGCCAGGCGGTCGCCTTGAGCAGGGTCAGCGGGATCTTGATGTCCGGTGCGGAGGTGGGCCAGTAGGTCCGCGCCGCCGCGTCGGACAGCGCCGACTTCACCTGGCTGCGGGTCGCCTGGGTGCCCCGGTAGCTGGGCTCGCAACCGCTCGCCGGCGGCTTCGGTGGGGGCGGCGGCACCTGGGTCTCGGTGGGCGGCTTCGGCTTGGCGAGTGGGCCGGTGGTGGTGCGCGTCGGTTTGGGCTTCGGCTTCGACGACGCGCTCGGGCTGGGCTTGGCGCTGGGCTTCGCGCCCATCGCCGCGACCGCCGGCGGTTCGTCGCTGGGCAGGTCGGCGGGGCCGTCCGCGGGCGCCTCGACGGGCGCCTCGCCGGTCACCTCGACCGCCACCTCGCGGGTCGGCTCCTCGCCGCCGCACCCGGTGACCACACTCGCCGCCAGCAGCGCGGCGATCGCCGCCGTGGCCCAGCGGCCGACTCCTCGACGCATCAGACCTCCCCCGTGGTCGTCCGCCGCACCCTAGCAGTCATCGCTGGGCCGGCGGGGCACCCGCGACGCCGGCCGGGAGGCCCGCGGCCGGGGCGGTCCGTCCCCCGTGGCCGGTCCGGCAGCGCCGGACGGCGGGTCGTCCCCGCCGACCGCGTGGTCCCGGGTGGTCCAGGCGACCACGAACACGGTGACCCAGGCCGCCCCGAGCAGCACCGAGGTGGCGGTGCCGCTGGCCGTGCTCCACCCCAGGTAGAGCCGGGCGCCGGTGACCGCGACCACGCCGGCCAGCGAGCCCGTCCAGACCGCCACCGCCACCGGCCAGCGGGCGCCCCGGGACAGCAGCCAGGCCAGCGTGCCGAGACTCGCCGTGACCACCGCGGTCTGGGTGGGCCGCAGGTCCGGGGCGGAGTCCGGGCCGCCCGGCCCGGTCAGGCCGGCGACCACCACGAGGACCACCAGCGGCACGAACGCGCCCACCGTGCCCAGCACGCTGAGCAGGTCGGCCCGCCAGGGCCGGTTCCGCCAGGCCACCACCGCCGCCACCAGGGCCACCGCGGCGATCAGCACCCAGCCGCGCAGCACCGAGACGGCGGCCAGCGCCGCATCGGCCACCCCGGCGGTACGCCGGGCGGCGAACCAGTCCGCGACGAGCCCGTCGAGCACCCCGAGCCCGCTGTGCCGGACCACCGCCTCCAGCACCGCCGCCACGGCCAGCCCGGCGGCGAACAGCAGCAGCAGGCCGGCGGCGAGGTTGATCAGCAGCGTCCCGGCCGGGCCGAACCGCATGGCGACCAGGAAGAACAGCACCCCGTAGCGGGCGCGCAGCCAGCGCAGCGGGGGCAGGGCGGCGGCCCGGGCGGCGAGCGCTCTTGCCGGGTCCGGGTTGCGGCCCAGCCAGCGGCCGGCCAGCACCACGCCGACCAGGCAGACCAGCAGCACGAGCACCGCGCCGGTGGCCCGGCCCAGGAGCCGGGACACCCGCTCGTACGACTCGCCGGCGGCGTAGCCGGCCAGCACGGAGGCGCCGACCCAGCTCACCACCCCGGCGAGGTTCCACGGCGCGAACCGCCGGTAGGGCAGCCCGGCCGCGCCGGCCAGCCGGGGCGCCAGGGTGCGGGCGAAGGCCACCCAGCGGGCGGCCAGCACGCCCCGGCCGCCGAGCCGGTCGAGCAGCGAGTCGGCGCGCCGCCACCGGTGCGGCCCGATCCGGGCGCCGAGGCCGGAGGCGCGCAGTTTCGGCCCGTACCGCCGGCCGGCGCGGAAGGCGAGTGTGTCTCCGATCACGGCGGCCGCCGTCATGGCCAGCAGCGCCGGAATAATCCGCAGCGTCCCCGCGTAGGCTAAGAAGCCGACCAGCAGCAGGGTCGCCTCGCCCGGCACGAGCAGTCCGAAGATCACCGCGGTCTCGCCCGCGACGATCGTCGCGGCGACCAGGTAGATCAGCAGGGGCGGCAGCTCCTGCAGCCAGTTCAGCAGGTCAGGCATCCGGTCCCCCGCACGGGAGCCAGCATGCCAGTCGCTGGAACGGTCGGGACAGCACTTTCGGCAGAGATCCGGGCGATCTCGGGGTGACCCCGAGGCGTGCCCGGCAACCGTAGACAGGAGTATGGAGGGTATGCAGCTACGCACCGACCTTCGCAACGTCGCCATCATCGCCCACGTCGACCACGGCAAGACGACCCTGGTCGACGCCATGTTGCGGCAGGCCGGCGCCTACGGCGCCCGTGGTGAGGACACCGAGCGGGTCATGGACTCGATGGACCTCGAGCGGGAAAAGGGCATCACCATCCTCGCCAAGAACACCGGCGTGCGCTACCTGCCGGCGGACGGCTCCGAGCCGGTGACGATCAACATCATCGACACCCCGGGGCACGCCGACTTCGGCGGCGAGGTCGAGCGCGGCCTCACCATGGTCGACGGTGTGGTGCTGCTGGTCGACGCCAGCGAGGGCCCGCTGCCGCAGACCCGGTTCGTGCTCCGCAAGGCGCTGCGCGCCCGGCTGCCGATCATCCTGGTGATCAACAAGGTCGACCGTCCCGACGCCCGGATCAAGGAGGTCGTGGACGACACCTACGAGCTCTTCCTGGACCTGGACGCCGACGAGGAGCAGATCGACTTCCCGATCGTCTACGCCTGCGCCCGCGACGGCATCGCCTCGCTGACCCAGCCCGCCGACGGCTCGGTGCCCGACGACAGCCACAACCTGGAGCCGCTGTTCCGCACCCTGCTGGACACCATCCCGGCCCCCGCGTACGAGGAGGACGCGCCGCTGCAGGCGCACGTCACCAACCTCGACGCCTCGCCGTTCCTCGGCCGGCTGGCGCTGTGCCGGGTCCGCCAGGGCACCATCAGCAAGGGCCAGACGGTCACCTGGTGCCGCACCGACGGCAGCAGCCAGCGGGTCCGCATCTCCGAGCTGCTGATGACCGAGGGCCTGGAGCGCAAGCCGGCCGACAGCGCCGGCCCGGGCGACATCATCGCCGTCGCCGGCATCCCGGAGATCATGATCGGCGAGACCCTGGCCGACGCCGAGAACCCGGTCCCGCTGCCGCTGATCACCGTCGACGAGCCGGCCATCTCGATGACCATCGGCACCAACACCTCGCCGCTGGTCGGCCGGGTCAAGGGCGCCAAGGTCACCGCCCGCATGGTCAAGGACCGGCTCGACAAGGAGCTGATCGGCAACGTCTCGCTGCGGGTGCTGCCCACCGAGCGGCCCGACGCCTGGGAGGTGCAGGGCCGCGGTGAGCTGGCCCTGGCGATCCTGGTCGAGCAGATGCGCCGCGAGTCCTACGAGCTGACCGTCGGCAAGCCGCAGGTGGTCACCAAGGAGATCGACGGGAAGACCTGCGAGCCGGTCGAGCGGCTGACCATCGACGCCCCGGAGGAGTACCTGGGCGCGATCACCCAGCTCCTCGCCACCCGCAAGGGCCGGATGGAGCAGCTGGTCAACCACGGCACCGGCTGGATCCGGATGGAGTGGCTGGTCCCGGCGCGCGGCCTCATCGGCTTCCGCACCGAGTTCCTCACCGAGACCCGCGGCACCGGCATCCTGCACCACGTCTTCGAGTCCTACGAGCCCTGGTTCGGCGAGCTGCGCACCCGCAACAACGGCTCGCTGGTCGCCGACCGCTCCGGCTCGGTCACCGCGTTCGCGATGACCAACCTCCAGGAGCGCGGCCAGCTCTTCGTCGAGCCGGGCACCGAGGTGTACGAGGGCATGATCGTCGGTGAGAACTCCCGCTCCGACGACATGGACGTCAACATCACCAAGGAGAAGAAGCTCACCAACATGCGGTCGTCGACCGCGGACGAGACCGAGAAGCTGATCCCGCCGCGCAAGCTGTCGCTGGAGCAGGCCCTCGAGTTCTGCCGCGAGGACGAGTGCGTCGAGGTGACTCCGGCCGCGGTGCGGATCCGCAAGGTGGTGCTGGACCAGACCCAGCGCGGCCGGATGGCCGCCCGCCGCAAGCACGCCGGCTGACCCACACAGCCGCCCGGAGCCCGGCCCGCCATCGGCGGACCGGGCTCCGCCCGTTCCAGCCCGATTCCCGGCCCCGGCCTCCGGCCCCGCCCCCGGCCCCGGCCCACGGCCCACGGCCCCCGGCCCCCAGCCCCCAGCCCCCAGCCCCCAGCCCCAGCCCCCAGCCCCCAGCGATCATGAAGTTAGCGGCAGTTTCGGAGATCGACATCGCCGTCAACTTCATGATCAACCGGTCGGGTGGAAGCCGGGGAGGGTGGGGAGGGCGGGGGCTGGGATGTGGGTGTTCAGGCGGGTTTGGTGGCCTGGAAGGCCAGGATGTCGGGGAGGGGGCCGGGGCCGGACTCGCGGACGCGGGTCACGGCGAGGCCGGCGGCGGTAACCGCGTTGAGCAGGTCGGCCAGCGGCAGGTGCCAGGCGCCGACCCGGGCGCGCACCCCCGTGGTGTTCCAGGACCGGAAGCTGCGCTCCCGCTCGGCGTACCCGCCGTCGATCACGGCCCGGCCCGGCTCGGAGCGGTCGGCGAACGCCCCGACGAAGCAGGGGTGCACGCCGACGTGGACCAGCCGCCCACCGGGCGCCAGCACCCGGGCCGCCTCGGCGATCGCCGCCGGATAGTCCGGCATGTCGGTGTGGGCGAGCACGCAGGCGACGGCGGGCACGGCGCCGTCCGCCAGGGGCAGGGCGGTGGCGTCGGCCCGGGCCACCGGGAGCCGCGCCCGGCCAAGGCGCAGCTGCCCCGCCGACAGGTCCACCCCGATCGGCCGCCAACCCAGCCGGCGCAGCTCGGCGGCGTGGGCCCCGGTCCCGCAGCACAGGTCGAGGCAGCGCCCTGGACCTCGGCCGAGCAGCTCGGCCAGCACCGACCGGACCCGGTCGCTGTAGTCGGTGGCGGTGGTCGTGACGTAGTCGTCGTACCAGTCGGCGATGGCGTCGTACGCGGCGGTCGTCATCTCCGCACGCTAGACCCGGCCCGGCCGGGACCGCAGCCCCGTCACGCGCGAAGATCCGCTACGGTCACCGGCATGACCTGGGAGGATCTCGACGCCCACCTGGACAAGGTGCCCGGCACCGTCTCCGCGTACGTGGGGCGGCTGGGCGCCGCGCCCACCTGGACCCGGCAGGCCGACGCCACCCACTACGCGGCCAGCACCATGAAGGCCGCCGTGCTGGTGGCCCTGCACCGCGCCGCCGAGGCCGGCCGGCTCGACCTGGACGAGCCCGTCCCGGTGCGCAACGCGTTCGACTCCGCCCTGCCCGGCGCGCCCCGGTTCGCCAACGCCCGGCACTACGACAACGACGACGCGGTCTGGGCGCGGGTGGGCGGCGAGGCTCCGCTGCGCTGGCTCGCCGAACGGATGATCGTCCGCTCCAGCAACCTGGCCACCAACATCTGCATCGGTCACGTCGGGCTGCCCGCCCAGGCCGAGGCGTGGACGCTGGCCGGGGCCCGGCACAGCGTCACCGGCCGGGGCATCGAGGACTTCGCGGCCCGCGACGCCGGCATCGACAACCTGGTCACCGCCGCCGACCTGGCCGCCCTGCTCGGCGGGCTGGCGCTCGGCGCGGACCGGCCCGGCCCGCTCGCCTCGCCGGCCGGCTGCGCGGCCATGCTGGACGTGCTGTTCGCCCAGGAGCACCGCGAGGACCTCGCCGCCGGGCTGCCCGACGGGACGAGGATCGCGCACAAGAACGGCTGGGTACGCGGCATCCGGCACGGCGCCGGGGTGGTCTTCCCCGACGACGCGCCGCCGTACGCCGTGGTGGTGTGCACCACCACCGACCTGGCCGACGGCGGCCCGAGCGGCGAGGAGATCGAGGACGACGCCTGCCGCCTCATCGCGCACGTCTCCGCGCGGGTCTGGGCGGCCCGGCACGACCTGGCCGGCTGACCGCTCAGTCCAGCAGGTTCGCGCGCAGCGCGGCCAGCGTCCCGTCGGTCAGCCCCAGGCCGTCGCGCAGGTAGGCGTCGAACGAGCCGTGCACCCGGTGTACCTCGTCGTAGGCGGCGTCCAGGTACTCCGGCCGCACCTCCAGCAGCGGCCGGGCGACCGCCGGGTCCAGGTCGGGCAGGCGGCGGGTCATCGCGGCCAGCAGCACCTCGCGCAGGCTCTCGGTCAGCTCGTTGTGCCGCAGGTAGTCGGCCCGGATCACCGGCTCGTCCACGCCGAGCGCGGTGAGCAGCACCACCGACAGCCAGCCGGTGCGGTCCTTGCCGGCCGAGCAGTGGAACAGCAGCGGCAGGTTCGCCCCGTCGGCGGCCAGGCGCACCGCCGTCCCGAACCCCTCCCGCGCCGACTCGCCGGTCACGAACCACCGGTAGATCGCCGCCATCGCCCCCGGCATGCCGTCCCGGGCCAGCTCCTCGTACGCGTCGAGGTCGTGGCCGAGCAGCACCGCCGAGACGTAGGTGAACACCGGGTGGGCCGCGTCGTAGACCGGCAGGTGCACCACCCGCGGCTCGCCGGCCAGGCGGTCGGGTGGGGCGACCGCCTGCTCGGTGCCGTGCCGCAGATCCACCACGCAGGCCGGCGCCAGCTTGCCCAGCACCGGCAGGTCCTCGTCGGTGAGCCGGCCCAGCGCGGCGGTGCGGATCAACCGGCCGGCGCGCACCCGCCGTCCGTCGGAGGTGGGCAACCCGCCCAGGTCACGGGCGTTCGGCGCGCCCACCAGCTCCCAGTCCCGCCCGGTCATCGGCCCTCCCCTGATCGCCGCCAGCTCCGTATAGGGTGCCCCACATGACGATCGCCGCGGTACGCACCCACCGGCTCTCGGCGCCCCTACACACCCCGTTCGTCACCGCGCTGCGCCGCACCACCACAGTGGACACCCTGGTCGTGGAGGTGGTGGACAGCGACGGGCGGTCGGGCTTCGGCGAGGCACCGCAGGTCTGGCAGGTGACCGGCGCGTCGATCGCCGGCGCCGAGGCGTGCGTCCAGCAGCTGCTCGGTCCGCTGCTGACCGGGCGGGACGCCGACGACCTCCAGGCCCGCTGCGCCGAGGTGCGCCGCGCGGTGGTGGGCAACGAGTCGGCCCGCGCGGCCGTCGACGTCGCCCTGCACGACCTGGCCGCGCGGCGGCTCGGCGTACCCCTGGTGCGGTTGCTCGGCGGCACCACGCTGCGCGTTCCGACGGACGTCACCCTGGCCGCCGGCGACGCGGTGGACCTCGCGGCGGCGGCCACCCGGCGCCGCGCCGAGGGGTTCACCGTGCTGAAGCTCAAGGTCGGCACCGACGCGCGGGGCGACCTGGACCGGGTCCGCGCCGTCCGGGCCGCAGTCGGCCCCGACGTGCGGATCCGGCTCGACGCCAACCAGGGGTGGACGCCGCGCGAGGCGGTCCGGGTGATCCGCGGCATCGAGGACGCCGGGCTCGACGTCGAGCTGGTCGAGCAGCCGGTGCACCGGCGGGACCTGGACGGGCTGGCCTGGGTCAGCGACCGGGTGGAGCTGCCGGTCCTCGCCGACGAGTCGGTGTTCGACCTGCGCGACCTGGTCGAGGTGATCCGCCGCCGGGCGGCCGACATGGTCAACGTCAAGCTGGCCAAGTGCGGCGGTCTGCACACCGCCCGGGCGCTGCTCGACCTGGCCGCCGCGCACGGCATGGGCACCATCGTGGGCTCGATGATGGAGAGCCAGGTCGGTCTGAGCGCGGCGGCGAGCCTGGTCGCCGCCTGCGGCACCACGGCCGTGTCGGACCTCGACGCCGCCTGGTGGCTGGCCTGGTCGCCGGTCGCCGGCGGCATCCGGTACGACGGCGCGAGCGTCGTGCTGCCGGACGCTCCGGGGCTCGGCATCGCGCAGGTGAATGAAGCAAAGATTCAGCCGCGCGGTTGAGAGCCGTTGGAATTTTTCATAGGGTCGGCCGAAGAGGCGTGACGTGGGGGTGGACGTGGAGCTTCAACCGGGCCGCGAGGCCGTCGTCCGGGTCCCGGTGGCGACCCTCTGGACCGCGCCCGAGGCGGTCCGTCCGGTCGACCGCCCCGCCCTGTCCGACGCGCCCGACACCGCCGCCTGGGTCGCCGGCATGGACCGCGACCAGCAGGTCGGCGACTGCGTCCTGACCCAGCTGCTGCTCGGCGAGCGGGTGCTGGTCACCGAGCTGCGCGCGGACGGCTGGGCACACGCCGTCGCCCTGGAGCAGCCCGCCAAGCTCGACGTACGCGGCTATCCCGGCTGGCTGCCGGCCGCGCAGCTCGCCGCTCCGGCGGAGCCCGGCCCGCCGGCCACCCCGCTGGTGGTGGACGCCGTCCGCACCGCGCTGCGCGCGGCCCCCGACGGCCCGCCGGCGCTGACCGGCGTGGTCCTCGGCACCCGCCTCGCCCCGGCCGGACGGCCGGTGGACGGCTGGCGGCCGGTCCTCGTGCCCGGCCGGGCCGACCCGCTCTGGGCCCCCGAGGGCGACCTGGTCCCGCTGCCCGCCGAGCGGCCGGAGGCCAAGGAGGTGCTCGCCGTCGCCGAGCGGCTGCGCGACCTCGTCTACGTCTGGGGCGGGCTGTCCACCCACGGCATCGACTGCTCCGGCCTGGTGCAGCTGGCCTGGCGCCGGTACGGCATCACGCTGCCCCGGGACGCCGACGACCAGGCCGAGGCGACCACTCCCCTGGCGCTGGGCGAGGAATGCCCCGGCGACCTCTACTTCTTCGCCCGGCCCGGCCGGCGCATCCACCACGTCGGCATCGTCAGCACCGAGCCGCAGGGCGGGGCACGGCGGATGCTGCACGCCTGCTACGTGAAGCGCCGGGTCGTGGAGGAGCAGCTCCCGCCGGACCGCGAGGCCACCCTGGTCGGCGCCCACCGGATCTGACCCCCGTACGCCGAAAGGGGCGCTCCCCACCGCGGGAGCGCCCCTTTTCGCGTGGGTCGGTCAGCGACGGGCCTCGGCCAGCTCGCGGCGCCGGTCGCGGGACGACTTGACCAGGCTGGCCGCGGTGGCCGCGGCGAGGGTGCCCAGGATGACGATGAGCGACAGCCAGATCGGGATGTGCGGGGCCCAGCCCACGTGCTCGCCGCCGTTGACGAACGGCAGGTTGTTGTCGGCGAGGGCCTCCAGGACCAGCTTGACCCCGATGAAGCCGAGCACCACGGCCAGGCCGTAGCTGAGGTAGATCAGCCGGTCAAGCAGGCCGCCGAGCAGGAAGTAGAGCTGCCGCAGCCCCATCAGCGCGAACACGTTCGCGGTGAAGACCAGGTACGGCTCCTGGGTGATGCCGAAGATCGCCGGGATCGAGTCGAGGGCGAAGATCAGGTCGGTGGTGCCGATCGCGATCATCACGATCAGCATCGGGGTGAACAGCCGCCGCCCGTTCTCGTGGGTGGTCAGCCGCGCCCCGTCGAAGTCGCGGGACAGCGGCAGCGCCTTGCGGCTCCACCGGATCAGCACGTTCTCGCTGAACTCGTCCTCGTCCGGCTCCCCCTGGCGGGCCAGGTTGACCGCCGTGTAGATCAGGAACGCGCCGAAGATGTAGAACACCCAGGAGAACTGGGAGATCAGCGCGGCGCCCGCGGCGATGAAGCCACCCCGCATGACCAGCGCCAGCAGGATGCCGATGAGCAGCACCTTCTGCTGGTACCGCCGGGGCACCCCGAAGCGGGCCATGATGATCACGAAGACGAAGAGGTTGTCCACCGAGAGGCTGTATTCGGTGAGCCACCCGGTGTAGAACTGGCCCGCCACGCTGGGGCCTGAGGTGAGCCACAGCCCCGCCCCGAAGAGCAGGGCCAACGCCACGTAGAAGCCGACCCACAGGCTCGACTCGCGGACGCTGGGCTCGTGCGGGCGGCGACCGATGATGAACAGGTCGACCAGCAGGACCGCGGTCAGCGCGACCAGCGTCCCCGCCCACACCACTCCGGACACGTTCAAATCCATCCTCCGGCAGACACACAGCGTCGGGCACACCGTACGCCGAGTGAGGGGCCGGGGTGCGTCGACGCTGACTCTGGTGACTGTCGGAGGTCTCTTCCGCCACCGACCCGGGGAACGGGTCGGTGACCGACGGAGCCGGGTCGTGCCACCGGGGGGCCGGCGCTCTTCCGTGCTGACGACTCCGTCGCGAGGGAATACTCCCCTCCTCGGCCGCCATTGTTCACCATCGGCCCGGGTCGGCGCATCTTCGGGGCCCTGTTTGCCGGAGTCATCCCCTTCCGGTGTGCGGCATGTCTCGCCGCGCAGGGCATCCTAGGAGGCTAGGTGCCCAGCTTCCGATCGGACTCAGGTGGGCGCTCAGGACGCGGGTGCCAGCGGATCCGTGAAGGACCAGCCCGCCGACAGCAGGGCGTCGCAGGCGGCGACGGCGACCGCCAGCCGCTCCTCGTGCGACCCGCGCAGCTCGACCACCGGCGCCCCGCAGCCCGCCAGCTCCGCCCGGAACCGCCCGGTCATCCAGGCCCGCAGGTGCTCCCCGTCGCGCAGGCCGTCGTCGGCGAAGGGCACCCCCTCGTGGTCGGTCAGCAGGTACAGCGCCGGCCGGCGGGCGGCCGCCCGGACCGCCTCCGACGAGGACCCGAGGTAGCGCTCCTCCCAGATCGCGGTGGCCCGCGCGTCGGTGTCGCAGAACAGCAGCGGGCCGCTGACCCGGGCCGCCGCGTCCTCGGCGGCCTGCTGCTCGCGGACCACCGCGACGAAGTCGTCCCGGTCCCAGGTGACGTCGAAGATCGTCGCGGCGGGACGCACGCGCCGCAGCCCGGCGAGCTTGCGCTCGGTCAGCTCGCGGCCGTACTCGGGGACCCAGGAAGTGCCGTAGCGGGCGGCGAGCGCCGCGGCCATCGTCGTGGTGCCGGTGGACTCGGCCCCGACCACCACGACCCGGCGGACCAGCCACGCGCGCACCGGCGGGCTCAGCCAACGCCAGTGCGCCGCCGGGTCCGCGCGAACGGCCGTGCCGGAGACCGGAACGCCGCGCCGGTCCAGGTCCACGCAGACCGCGGCCGCGTCGAACCGGCGGGCCAACTCCTCGCCGTACGCCTCGGAGGAGAAGACCGCGTCCACCGGCTGCCCGCCGAGTGCGTCGGCGAACACCGCGCAGTGCAGGTCCCAGATCGCCGGGTCGGCGTAGTCGACCGGGTGGTCGTCGTAGCGGCCGACGAACCGCACCCAGGGCGTGGCGGCGTGCGCCTCGCGCAGCCAGGCGACGCGCAGGTCGAGCGGGATCGACTCGCGCCGGGACGGGGCGACCACCACGGTGACCGCCGCGCAGCGGGCCGCGGCCGCCTCGATCAGCGCGTGGTGCCCGGCGTGCGGCGGGTAGAACTTGCCCACCACCAGGCCGTGCCGGAACTCGCGGCCCGCGCCGGCGGTCACACTTTGCCCGCTCACGCGGCGACCGGGGCCGGGCCGGGCGGCACCAGGGTCGCCACCACCCGCCGGCGCAGGTCCGCCCGCCACTCCCGCAGCCCGACCACGCAGAGCCCCAGGAAGATCAGGTAGAGGCCGCCGGTCAGCCAGAGTCCCTTGTACGCGTAGAGCGGGATGTAGATCAGGTCGGCGGCGATCCACAGCCACCAGCTCTCCACCAGCTTGCGGGTCTGGCCGTAGGTGGCGAGCAGCGAGAGCGCGGTGGTGACCGCGTCGGCCAGCGGCACCGTGGAGTCGGTGGCCCGGTCCAGCAGCGCCCAGAGCCCGGCGGTGAGCAGGACCCCGGCCACGCCGAGCGCCCACCACTCCCGCCGGCCGGTCCGGGCCACGGTCAGCCGGCTGCGGCGCTCGCCGCCGACGAGCCAGTGCCACCAGCCGTAGAGGCCGAGGAGGACGTAGACGACCTGGAGGCCGGCGTCGGCGTACAGGCCGGCGGTCCAGAACAGCAGCATCAGCAGCAGCACGTTGGCGATGCCGATCGGCCAGTTGGCGATGTGCTGCCGCGCCACCAGCCAGACGTTGACCACACCGGTGGCGAAGCCGAGCAGCTCGGCCCAGGTGGTGCCGGCGCCCAGGGCGGTGAACGCCGTGGCGGTGAGCCAGTCGAGCATGTTGTCCTCCCCCGTCTACCCGAGCGCCCACCCTAGAGGCGGTGTGGCGCGCGGAACAGTCCCCGGGGCGTACCGGACGGCGGCCGGCGTGCGAGGCTTTCGGGCATGGTTCTTGAGGTCGCGCTGATCGACGTGACGCCCGAAAACGAGGACGACTTCGCCGCCGCGTACGCGAAGGCGCGCCCGATCCTCGCCGGCACCGAGGGCTGCCGCTCGGTGCGGATGACCCGCGGCATCGAGTCGCCGTCCCGGTTCGTGCTCCTGGTCGAGTGGGACTCGGTCGAGGCGCACGACGTCAACTTCCGGCAGAGCGAGCGCTTCGGGCAGTGGCGGGAGCTGATCGGCCCCTACTTCGCCGGCCCGCCGCTGGTCGAGCACTTCGTCGACGTGCCGGCCTGAACTGTCGTACCCCTGACCTAGCCTGCGCTCGACGCGCCGGCCACCGGCTCCGACGGCAATCGGGGGCGCCGGACCCGGTGGCCGCGCGCCGAACGCCGCGCCGGACAGAACAATGGCTCCGACGGCAATCGGGGGCGCCGGACCCGGTGGCCGCGCGCCGAACGCCGCGCCGGACAGAACAATGGCTCCGACGGCAATCGGGGGCGCCGGAC
>NZ_JBEXLR010000115.1:0-5071 GCF_040610095.1 Micromonospora sp. NPDC004540 | reverse complement strand
CGGACCCGGTGGCCGCGCGCCGAACGCCGCGATCGACTCGGGCGGCTTCCAGCGCAGCCGCCGGCGCGGGCTCAGTCGGGCTCGTGCGGCTCGCGCGGCCGGGGCACCGGCACGGGGCCGAGCCGCCGGGCCAGCAGCTCCGCCGTCTCCTCCTCCGGCAGCGCCGCCACCAGCAGCCATTCGACCAGCTGCTCGTAGCGGGCGACGTCCGCCTCGGCGACCAGCCGCACGTCGGTGGTGAGCGTCTCCACCAGCACCGTGCGCGGGTCGTCCGGGTCCGGATAGGCGTAGTAGGAGAACGGCGCCAGGGGGTGCGGGTCGCCGCGGGGGGAGGCGTCGCGGGGCAGCAGCCGGATGGTGACGTGCGGCCGTTCGGCGAGGACGGCCAGGTGGCGGAGCTGGTCCCGCCAGACCTCGGCGGGGAGGCCGCCCGGATCGCAGGCGCGCTCGTCGATCAGTGCGGTGTAGTGCGGCGGCTCGGGCCGGCACAGCACCTCCTGGCGCACGGCGCGGGCGCGGACGTCGGCCTCCACGTCCACCTCGTCGGCGAGCAGCGCGCCGGCCGACACCCGCAGCCGGGCGTACTCCGGGATCTGGAGCAGCCCGGGCACCAGCGCCGGCTGGTAGTCCACGATGCGCACCGCGCCCGCCTCCAGCTCCGCGTACGCCCTCTGCCGCTCCCCCATCTCGCCCAGCGCCTTGGACCAGCCGCGGCCGGTGGCGGCGTCCCGGGCGATGACGATCAGCTCGTCCCGCTGGTGGGGTGGCACGGCGTAGACGTCGAGCAGGTCGAGCACGTCGGCCAGGTCCGGCCGGCTCTGCCCCAGCTCGATGCGGGACAGCTTCGATGTGGACGCCCAGCCGAGCCGGCCGCAGACCTGCTCCAGGGTGAGCGATTCCCGGCGGCGCAGCCGGCGCAGCTCCGCGCCGAGCCGCACCCGCCGGACCACAGGACTTGCTGACAATGGCATGCGCGCCTCCCCACCGTGGGAGAGTACGCATCGCCATCACGCACGGCAATACCTTGCTCGCGCAGAGCAATCACCGGTCGTCAGGGACGGTAGGTGCCGAAGGACCAGACCAGGCCGGCCAGGTCGCGGGCGGCGTAGTCGCGGGAGCCGTAGTCGGTGTCGAAGGGCGGTCGGACGATCTCCGCGCCGGCCGCCCGGGCCCGCTCGTGGTGCGCGTCGACGTCGTCGACGGCCACGTAGACGCGGTAGTCGTCGTCGGCCGGTCGGGTCGCCGGGGCCGGCCCCGGGCCGAGCATGACGAGAGCGTCGCCGTAGCCGAGCTGGGCGTGCCGCACCGTGCCGTCGGGCCCCTCGTGCACCTCGTGGACGGTGAGGTCGAACGCGGACCGGAGGAAGTCGACGGCGGCGCGGGCGTCGGGATACCGGAGAACCGGGTAGATGCTTCTCATGGCCACGAGTGTGCCGGCGCGCGGGTCAGCCGGGATTGGACGGATGTGACCCCGCCCGGGCCAGCGCCGCGGGGGTGGCCCCGGCGAACTCGCGGAACTCCCGGATCAGGTGTGACTGGTCGTAGTAGCCGAACCGCACCGCCAGCTCCGCCCATCCCGGCCCGCCCGGACCGGCCACGGGGGCCGCGCCCCCGACCGGCGCCGTGACCAGTGTGCGGCCCACCATCGCGTACGCCCGCTGGAAGCGGACCAGCCGGGCGACGGTCTTCGGCGGGAGGCCGAACTCCCGCCGGAACCGGACGGCCAGGTGGCGGCGACTCCAGCCGACCTCCTCGGCCAGCGCGGCGACGCCCAGCCCGCCGCCGCTGCCGTCGAGCAGCCGCCAGGCCCCGAGCAGGCGCGGATCGACCGGCCCGGTCACCGCCAGCCGGGCGGCGAGGGCGGCGTCGAGCCGGGCGAACCGGGTCGCCCAGTCGGGCAGGCCGGCCAACTCGTCGCGGAGCCGGACCAGCCAGCCGCCGAGCCGGTCGACGGGGACCGCCCGGTTGGCCAGCTCGCCCAGCGGCAGCCCGAGCAGCCGACGGGCGGCCGGGGCGGTCAGGAGCACCTGCACCCCCACGCCCTCGCCGGCGGTGCGGGTCGCGCACCAGCCGTCGAACGGCCCGGCCAGAAAGGCGCTCGTCCCGTACGCGCCCCGGTCGGCGGCGCGCGGATCGGTCACGTCGAGCGGGGCGCCCCAGCCCAGGATCAGCACCACGAAGGCGCCGGCCACCTCCCGGCGCGCCAGCGGGCCGGCCGCGTGCTCCCGGTAGCCGAGGTAGCGGTCCACGTAGGGCCGCAGGCGGGGGTCGGGGAGGCCGATCACGGCCTCGGTGAGCACGGCGGCCTCCCCCGACCCCGGTCCGTCACTTCACCCCGGCAGCGTCCATCCCGCGGAGTTCCTTCTTGAGGTCGGCGACCTCGTCGCGGATCCGGGCGGCCAGCTCGAACTGCAGCTCCCGCGCGGCGGCGAGCATCTGGTCGTTGAGCTCCTGGATGAGGTTGGCCAGGTCGGCCCGGGCCATCCCCTCCCGGGACGGGGTCGCCGCGCCGCCCCGGCCCCGGCTGCGGGTCTCCTTCACTGGCGCCTTGCCCCGGGACAGCTGCCGGACGGCCCCGCCGACCCGGCTGTTCTCGGTGTCCTCCGCCTCACGGTAGATGTCGTCGAGGATGTCGTGGATCCTCTTGCGCAGCGGCTCGGGGCTGATCCCGTTGGCCTCGTTGTGCGCGATCTGCTTGGCCCGGCGCCGGTTGGTCTCCTCGATCGCCTGGGCCATCGACGGCGTGATCTTGTCGGCGTACATGTGGACCTGGCCGGAGACGTTACGGGCCGCGCGGCCGATGGTCTGGATCAGCGACCGGCCGCTGCGCAGGAAGCCCTCCTTGTCGGCGTCGAGGATCGCCACCAGGGAGACCTCGGGCAGGTCGAGGCCCTCGCGGAGCAGGTTGATGCCGACCAGCACGTCGTAGTCGCCCTTGCGCAACTCGCGCAGCAGCTCCACCCGGCGCAGCGTGTCGACCTCCGAGTGCAGGTAGCGCACCCGGATGCCGTTCTCCAGCAGGTAGTCGGAGAGATCCTCCGCCATCTTCTTGGTCAGCGTGGTGACCAGGACCCGCTCGTCCCGCTCGGTCCGCAGCTTGATCTCGTGCATCAGGTCGTCGATCTGGCCCTTGGTGGGCTTCACGACGACCTCGGGGTCGATCAGGCCGGTGGGGCGGATCACCTGCTCGACGAACTCGCCCTGCGCCTGCTCCAGCTCCCACGGGCCGGGGGTGGCGGAGAGGAAGACCATCTGGCCGACTCGCTCCAGGTATTCGTCGAAGCGCAACGGCCGGTTGTCGGCCGCGCTGGGCAGCCGGAAGCCGTGGTCGATCAGCATCCGCTTGCGGGAGGCGTCGCCCTCGTACATGCCGCCGATCTGCGGGATGGTCACGTGCGACTCGTCGACCACGGTCAGGAAGTCGTCCGGGAAGTAGTCGAGCAGGCAGTGCGGCGGGCTGCCGGGCAGCCGGCCGTCGATGTGCATCGAGTAGTTCTCGATGCCGGAGCAGAAGCCGACCTGGCGCATCATCTCGATGTCGTAGGTGGTGCGCATCCGCAGCCGCTGCGCCTCCAGCAGCTTGCCCTGCCGCTCCAGCTCGGCCAGCCGCTCGCCCAACTCGGTCTCGATGTCGCGGATCGCCCGCTCCATCCGCTCCGGGCCGGCCGCGTAGTGCGTGGCCGGGAAGATCATCAGGCTGTCGACCTCACGGACCACGTCGCCGGTGAGCGGGTTGAGGTAGTAGAGCTTCTCGATCTCGTCGCCGAACAGCTCGATCCGGACGGCCAGCTCCTCGTAGGCCGGGATGATCTCCAGCGTGTCGCCCCGGACCCGGAAGGTGCCGCGCTGGAAGGCCATGTCGTTGCGGGTGTACTGGATGTCGACCAGCCGGCGCAGCAGCTGGTCGCGGTCGAGCTCCTGCCCGACGGCGACCCGGACGGCCCGGTCCAGGTATTCCTCCGGGGTGCCAAGGCCGTAGATCGCCGACACCGTGGCCACCACGATCACGTCGCGCCGGGTGAGCAGCGACATGGTCGCCGAGTGCCGCAGCCGCTCGACCTCCTCGTTGATCGAGGAGTCCTTCTCGATGTAGGTGTCGGTCTGCGGGATGTAGGCCTCGGGCTGGTAGTAGTCGTAGTAGGAGACGAAGTATTCGACCGCGTTCTGCGGCAGCAGCTCGCTGAACTCCTTGGCGAGCTGCGCGGCGAGAGTCTTGTTGGGGGCGAGTACCAGAGTCGGCCGTTGCAGCCGCTCGACCAGCCACGCCGTGGTGGCGCTCTTGCCGGTGCCGGTCGCGCCGAGCAGCACCGTGTTGCGGTCGCCACGTCGCACGCGACGCTCAAGCTCGTCGATGGCTGCCGGCTGGTCGCCGGCCGGCTGGAACTCGCTGACGACCTGGAAGCGGCCGTCGAGCCGGGGAATGTCGAGCGCCATGACCTCAACGGTACGCCCGAGGTCCGACACTTCCCGGCCGAGCACCGACCGTCCCTGATCGGCTTCGATATTCCCATTGTGTGGCTCATCTCACCGGACTACCCTCGTACCGTAGGCCGCTCGCGGCGGCCGACCGGGCAGGTGGCCGCCCCTCCGGGGCCCGGCCGCCCCCGGCACCGGGGGTCGCAGCACCCGAGAAACCGGCGTGCGCACCCGAGGTGGTCGCGCTCGAAGCGCAGACCGGCCGCCGCGAGCGCCCCTACTCGTCACCGAATCCCGGCAGCCGCGTTGTGCACTCGTGGAGACCTCTCCCGGACGCCGGCCGCGACGCGCTCGCACCCGCGACACCGGCCCGCTCCCCACCGACGACACCCGCCCCTCCCCGCCCGATCCCCTCCCACCCGCCGCCCCGCACGCGGACGAGCCCCCCGCGACCACCGGACGCCCCGCGGACCGGCCCACCGCGACCACCGGACCCCCGGCGGAGGAGCCCAGGGCAGCCACCGGACGCCCGGCGGACGAGCCCAAGGCAGCCACCGGACGCCCAGCGGACGATCCGCCCGCGCACGTCGCCGCCACGGACGACCCGGAAGGTCCCGGCACCAGCGCACCGAACGCCGACGGCCCGGCCCGGACC
>NZ_JBEXLR010000114.1:0-19311 GCF_040610095.1 Micromonospora sp. NPDC004540 | reverse complement strand
GGCCTCGTGCAGCTCACGACCGGGGGGGTCGGCGCGCTCGCCGAGCGGCTGGGCGGCGGCGCCGCCGGTGGCGACCAGCGCGGCGGAGACCATCGCCACCCCGGCGAGGCGGGCCAGCAGCGGCGGTGCGGCGTGCGGTCGGGTTTCGCTCGACACGTGGGTCCTCCCTGGACTCGTGGTACCAGAAAGATCGGAGTCTATGGAGGCGCTGCCCGGATGTCGATGCCGATCGACGCCGCGCGTCGCCCACCGGGATCGGAAGGTGACATGATGGCGCGACGAGGCCGGTGCTCCAGGTGAGAAAGCGTGGCTGCCATGGCGTCCTTCCAGGCGAGGACCTCCCGTGAGCCGGGACGGACGGTGATCCGGCTGGCCGGCGAGTGCGATCTCGCCGTCCGGGAGCGGCTGACCGGCACACTGCTGGCCGCCGTGGACGGCGCTCCGGTCGTGGTGGTCGACCTGGCGGCGGTCGAGTTCCTCGACTCCACCGGCATCCACGCGCTGGTGGCCGCGCACCACCGGGCACGGGCCGCGGACGGCCGGCTCTATCTGGTCAACGCCGCCGGGCCGGTGGCCGCCCTGCTGAAGCTGACCGGCGTCGGCGACCTGCTTCGGCACCCCGGGGACGGCGCCGGCTGACGGTCGCGGCGCCGGCCCGGTGACCGCGCCCGCGTTCGACCGCTGAGGACGGTCAGGGCAGCACGCGGACGGCCAGGGTGCAGGTGTCGTCGTCCGGGCTGGGCCGGTGCAGCGCGTCGCGCAGCCGGGCCAGGGGTCGCGCCCCGGGCTGGGCGGAGAGCCGCGAGAGGGCCGACCGCACCGCCGCCAACCGGTCCTCCGGGTTCCCGGCGCGGCGTTCCACCAGCCCGTCGGTGTAGAACAGCAGGACGTCGTCGCCGCGCAGTTCGGTGGTGACCACCGGGTAGCGGGAGGCGGGGTCGGCGCCCAGCAGCATCCCGGCGGGCCGGCCGAGGTCGACGGTCGCGCCCGCCCGGGACAGCATCGGCAGCGGGTGCCCGGCCCGCGCCCAGGCCAGGTGGCGGGTCGCCGGGTCGAAGACCGCGATCACCGCGGTGCCGGTGATGGCGAGCTGGCCGCAGAGCCGGTTCATGTGCCCGAGCAGCGCCGCCGGGTCGCGGATGCCGATCGAGAGCCAGGCGACCAGGGCGAAGCGCAGGTGGGCCATGCCGCTGGCCGCCTCCAGCCCGTGCCCGGCGACGTCGCCGACCGCCAGCGCGACCGACCCGTCCGGCAGTGTCTCGGCGTGGTACCAGTCGCCACCGACCCGCAGCGCGCTCTCCGCCGGGAGGTAGCCGACCAGCACCTCCAGCCCGGCCAGGGACATCGGCTCGCGGGGCACCGGCTGGATGAGGTTCTGCAGCTGGGCGGCGAGGCGGTGCTCGGCCAGCGCCGTCGTCTCCCGGGTCCGCAGCTGGTCGCTGAGCTGCTCGATGGCGCTGCGCGAGTCCTCCCGGGCGGTCACGTCCTGGACCACCGCGTAGACCTTCACCGGTGCGCCGCCCTCGTCGCGGGCCACGTCCGACAGGATCCGCAGGTACTTGACGCTCCCGCCCGCGCGGAACCGCACCGTGACGTCCGACGCGGCGCCGCTGTCCAGCGTCTGCCAGGCGGCCTCGCGCAGGCCCTGGTCGTCGGGGAGCAGCGCGGCGGCCTGGTCGGCCCGGGACATCGGCCCCAGTGCCGGATCGCGCTGGAAGATGCGGTACATCCCGGGGGACCACTCGCTGCGGCCGGTGACCAGGTCGTACTCCGCCCAGCCGAGGCTGCCCAGCAGCTCCGTACGCGCCAGCCGGCGCCGGTCCTCGTCGAGCCGCTGCCACCAGACCAGCAGGCCGCCGAGCACCCGGTACACGTTCACGTCGAAGACGGAGTCGGCGACGACGCCCGCGCCGTGCCCGGCGTAGCGGAAGTCGGGCAGGTGGGCGGGCTCCCCGGTGGCCAGCACCGCGAGGTACGCCTGCCACAGCGGGCCGGCGACCATGCCGGGATACAGCGTGCTGAGCCGTTGGCCGACCCGCCCGGCGCCCCGGCCGTGGACGTCCCGCCCCTGCGCGCTGGCGGCCGCGACCAGGAAGTCGGCGACCGCGCCGCCCGGCGCCCGTACCGGCAGCAGCCAGGTGCAGCCCGCCGGGATCGCCGCCAGCACCTGCCGGACCGCCGCCACCATCGGATCGCCGGTCGGCACGGACGCCACCTCGGTGGGCGCGCGCGGCACGGCCTCCTCTGCCATGTCGGCAGCCTAGCCATCGCCGGTGCGCCGCGGCGGCTCCGAGGGCCGCCGCGAAGGCGGGCCGGCGGAAAGTCGGTTGCCGACCACCGTGGACTCCGGGATGGTGGTGCCCATGACGTTCTGACGGACCGCACCGAAGCTTCCGGGCCCGCGGCATCGACCGCGCCGGCCCCGCCGTCCGCCCTCCCTCCTTCGCGAGAAACGAGCGTCTTGTCCACGCATTCCTCCCGGCGGGAGTCCCTGCCGCCGTCCGCTCCGGCCACCGTCTCCGTCTTCGCCTCCCCGGGCAGCTGGATCGAGTCCGGCGCCCTCGACCAGTGCCGCCAGGTGGCCGCCCTCCCCGGCATGGTCCACGTCGCCGGCATGCCCGACCTGCATCCCGGCAAGGGCGCCCCGATCGGCGCCGCCATGGCCTCGACCGTGCTCTACCCGTTCCTGGTCGGCTCCGACATCGGCTGCGGCATCGCCGTGTTCCCCATCGCGCTCCGGCGGGCCGTACCCGAGCGGCTCGCCGCCCGGTTCCCGGATCTCGACCGGGCGCTGGACCCGGAGCGGGACGCGGACGACCCAGCCTGGGCCGCCGTGGCCGGCGAAATCCCCGCGGGCCACCTCGACGGCCTGGGGACGGTCGGCCGCGGCAACCACTTCGTCGAGCTGGCCCGGATCGGGGCCGTCCTCGCACCGGAGCACGCGAGCCGGCTCGGGCTCGAGGCCGGCGACCTGGTCCTCGTCGTGCACAGCGGCTCGCGCGGGCTGGGCGAGCGGATCCTGCGGGCGCACACCGAGGCGCACGGCGCCGGCCCCGCCCCGGACCCGGCCGCCTACCTGGCCCGGCACGACGCCGCCGTGCGCTGGGGCTCGCTCAACCGGCGGCTGCTGGCCGCCCGGGTCGCGCACGCCCTGGGGGCGGAGCCCGCCGCGCCGATCGTCGACCAGTGCCACAACCTGGTCGAGGTCCGCGACGGGTGCTACCTGCACCGCAAGGGCGCGGCCCCCGGTGACGGCCGGGATGTGCTCGTCGCCGGCACCCGGGGCACCGCCTCCTACCTGGTGGCCGCGCACGCCGGGCCGGCGGCCAACCACTCGGTGGCGCACGGCGCGGGCCGGAAGATGTCCCGCGCCGACGCGCTGCGCCGCGGCCGCGCCAAGCACACCGTCGAGGAGCTGCGCCGCACCGCGCTGGGCTCGGTCGTGGTGTGCGGCGACCGCCAGTTGCTCTTCGAGGAGGCGCCCACCGCCTACAAGCGCATCGAGCAGGTGATCGGCGACCTGGTCGCGCACGACCTGGCCACCCCGGTGACCACCACCGTCCCGCTGGTCACCTACAAGACGCCCGACCTGGGCGCCACGCCCCGGGCGGAGCGCCGGGACAACCGCCGCGGGCGGGGCCGGCCGTGAGCGTCCACCTGCTCGTCTCCGCCGGGCGTGGCCCGCAGGAGTGCGCCTGGGCGCTGGCCCGGCTGCTGCCCCGGCTGGAGGCCGACGCCGCCGGCCGGGGCCTGACCACCCGCCGGGTCGAGACCGTGCCCGGCGACCGACCCGGCACCTACCGGTCGGTGCTGGTGCGCATCTCCGGCGCCGACGCCGCGGCGTTCGCCGCCGGCTGGACCGGCACCCTGTGCTGGCAGGCGCCCAGCCCGTACCGCGCCGGCAGCGGGCGGAAGAACTGGTACGTGACCGCCCGGCCGTGCCAGGTCGACGCCCCGGCCTCGACGTTCACCGAGGCGGACGTCGACGTGGTGGCCGTGCGCACCGGCGGCCCGGGCGGCCAGCACCGGAACAAGGCCAGCACGGCGGTACGCGCCACCCACCGCCCCTCGGGCGCGGTGGTCGTGGTCGACACGGAGCGGCAGTTCAGCCTCAACCGCCGAATCGCCGTCGAGCTGCTGCGGCGGCGGTTCGAGCAGGCCGACGAGGCGGCCCGGCGGGCCCTGACCGCCGACCGGTGGCGGGTCCACGACGAGCTGGTCCGCGGCAACCCGACCCGGGTCGAGCGCCCGGAGCCGTCCGGCCCGGGTCCGGCGTCCCGGCGACGCGGGCGGGGCGCCCGGTAGGGCGCACCGGCGCCGGCCCGCTCCCGGCCGGCGGCATGGCGGTCGCGGCAGCGGGTACGGCGCCGGGATGGGACGCTACGACGACGAGGTGACCGCCCTGGCGACGCCGCTGACCGACCCGGGCAGCCTGGACGCGCTGCTGGACCGGGTCGGCGACGCCCGGGTGGTGATGCTCGGCGAGGCGACCCACGGCACGCACGAGTTCTACACCTGGCGGGCGGCCGTCACCCGCCGGCTCGTCGAGGAACGGGGCTTCTCCTTCGTCGCGGTCGAGGGCGACTGGCCCGACTGCGACCGGGTGGACCGCAGCGTCCGCTGCCGCCCCGACGCGCCGGCCGACCCGCGCGCGGCCCTGGCCGCGTTCGAGCGGTGGCCCACCTGGATGTGGGCGAACGAGGAGGTCGTCGACTTCACCCGCTGGCTGCGCGACCGCAACGCGCGGGTGGACGAGGCCGGCCGGGTCGGTTTCCACGGCCTGGACGTCTACTCGCTCTGGGAGTCGCTCCGGGAGATCCTCACCTGGCTGCGGGAGCACGACCCCGACCAGGTGCCGGCCGCGCTGGCCGCGTACCGCTGCTTCGAGCCGTACGACGAGGACCCGCAGGAGTACGCCCGCGCCACCCGCCTCGTCCCGCACCGCTGCGAGGACAAGGTGGTCGCGCTGCTGGCCGGGCTCCGCGAGCGGGCCGCCGCCGACGGGCCGGGCCGCTTCGGCACCTGGCAGAACGCCGAGGTGGTGGCCGGCGCCGAGCGCTACTACCGGGCGATGGTCCGGGGCGGGCGGGAGTCGTGGAACATCCGCGACCGGCACATGGACGACACGCTCGAGCGGCTCCTGGACCACTACGGCCCGGGCGCCCGGGCGGTGGTCTGGGCGCACAACACCCACGTCGGCGACGCCCGGGCCACCGACATGGCCGACGCGGGCGCGGTCAACATCGGCCAGCTGGCCCGGGAGCGGTACGGGCCGGAGCGGGTGGTGCTCGTGGGGTTCGGCACCCACGCCGGCACGGTGACGGCCGGCGCGGCCTGGGGCGCCCCGATGGAGACGATGACCGTCCCGCCGGCGCGCCGGCACTCGCTGGAGGAGGCCCTGCACGCCGCCGCGCCGGACCGGGCGCTGCTGGTCTTCCCCCGCGACGAGCGGCCCGACCTGCTGACCCACGAGATCGACCACCGGGCCATCGGCGTGGTCTACCGGCCGGGGCGGGAGAGCCCGGGCAACTACGTGCCCACCGTGCTCGGGGAACGCTACGACGCCTTCTGCTGGTTCGACACCTCCCGCGCGGTCCGGCCGCTGCCCACCCGGCCGGTGCCCGCCGAGCCCGAGACCTGGCCGTCCGGCGTCTGACCGGCCGCGCCGGGTGGTTTCGTCGGGACCGTCCCGGGGCTGCGCGGTCCGGACGGCCTGTCGGCGGCGCCGGACGTTCGCCGGGCCGCTGCCCGGGTAACCGCGCCGGAGCCGACCGGGGGCCGTTCCTGGCCCCCTCGTCCCGGGCCGACCGCCGGGGCGGATCCGCGCCACGGAGACCCATGCTGCGTCCACCGCTCACGCCGATGCTCGCCGCGCCGGTGGCGGAGCTGCCCACCGGGCCGCACCTGGCGTACGAGCCGAAGTGGGACGGCTGGCGGACCCTGGCGTTCCGCGACGCGGCCGGGGTGCGCCTCCAGTCCCGGGCCGGCCGGGATCTCAGCGGCTACTTCCCCGAGGTCACCGGGACGCTGCGGTCACTGCCCGCCGGCACGGTGCTCGACGGCGAGCTGATCGTGTGGGCGGAGGGCCGGACCGACTTCGCGCTGCTCCAGCAGCGGGTGACCGCCGGTCGTCGGCTGGCCGCGCTGGCGGAGCACCATCCCGCGCACCTGGTGGCCTTCGACCTGCTCAGCGGCCCGGGCGGCGAACCGCTTCTCGACCGCCCGTTGGCCGAGCGGCGGGACCGGCTGGCGGGACTCCTCGCCGACGCACCCCCGGGACTCGTGCTCTGCCCGCAGACCGGGGACCTCGCGGAGGCCCGGGAGTGGCTCCGGACCTGGACCGACGCCGGCGTCGAGGGAATCGTCGTCAAACGGTGCGACGGCCGGTACGAGCCGGGGCGGCGGGCCTGGCAGAAGGTCCGCGCCCACCACACCGTGGAGGCCCTCGTCGGCGGGGTCACCGGCCCGGTGGCCGACCCGGAGACACTCCTCGTCGGCCGGTGCGACGACCGGGGTCGCCTGCGCTACCTGGGCCGGACCCACCCGCTGCGCCGGCAGCAGCGCCGCGAACTCGCCGGGCTGCTCCGGCCGGCCGCCGCGCAGCACCACCCCTGGCCCGAGCCGCTGCCCGGCGGGTGGACCGGCCAGCTGAACCCGGCGCCGCCGCTGCCGTACACGCCGGTGCGCCACGACCTCGTCGTCGAGGTGGAGGCCGACGCGGCGTACGAGCACGGGCGCTGGCGGCACCGGGTCCGGTACGTGCGGGTACGGGCGGAACTGGCTGCCTCCGATGTGTCCGCCTGGACGCCCGACACCCTCCAGCCGTGACCGCGCCGCCTATCCGCGACCGGAACCTGGCGTGGCGGCGCCGCCCGGGGTCGCCTCGGGTTTCGTGTAGAGGACCTCGCGGGCCTGCTCCGCGGCCCGGATGATGCTCTCGCCGACGAAGTCGACGAAGCGGGCGATGTTCTCGAGGCGGGCGGCGGCCGGGGTGTCGGGGCCGAGGATGCTGACGCCCTCCCGTGCGGTCTCGGCGAGCTGGGCGTTGGATCGGGCGCCGGCGATCATGCCCTGGTACCAGACGTCGTCGTCGACGACGTAGCGCTCGCGGCGGCGTTCGTCGCGTTCCCGGCGGATGAGGCCCTGGCTCGCGAGGAACGTGATCGCCTTGGAGATGGACGCCGGGCTGACCTGGAGGCGCTGGACGAGTTCGGACGCGGTGAGGCTGCCCGCGTCGGTGGTGTAGAGGCAGGTCAGCACCCGGGACATCATCTTGGGCAGGCCCTGTTGCATGAGGAGGGTGGTGAACGCCTCCTCGTACTCGCGCACGGCCTCGGCGTCGCGTCCGTTCGCGTGCTGGGGCGCCTGCGGCCCGCGCGGAGTGGCCGGCCGGCGCCGGTGGGCGCGGCGTTCGGTGGCGCGGTGGGCCAGGTCGGCACGATAGGCGGTGGGGCCGCCGTTCCGCAGCACCTCGCGGGTGATCGTCGAGGTGGGGCGGTCGAGACGTCGGGCGATCTCCGCGTACGCGAGCCCGTCGGCCAACCCCAGCGCGATCTGCTGGCGTTCCTGCTGGGTGAGCCTGCCTCCCGGCATCGCGATCTCCCTCCCCGCTCCCTAGCTGCCTGCAGCATAGCGTTCATTCTCCGCCCAATGCAACGGGCGCGACACCTCTCGTTGCGTTAAAACCAGGACTGTTGCAACGATTTTCAGCCGTTGAGCTGCGGATATGCCGTCGGTACGCAACGACGTCGTTGTGGGATCCGTGAACGCAACGTAGCGTTTCCGGTATCAGAAACAACGCGTAAGAGGAGAGCACGATGCAGAAGTTCGACACCCCCGCCCCGATCTCCGCCGTCCTCGACATCCCCGCGGGGCGCGTCCAGCTCATCGCCGCCGACCGGGCCGACACCACGGTCGAGGTCCTGCCGGCGGACGCCTCGAAGGGCCGCGACGTGAAGGTGGCGGAGCAGACCAGGGTCGAATACCGCGACGGCGTCCTGCGGATCGAGGCCACGGCGAAGAACCAGATCCTCGGAAGCTCCGGATTCATCGAGGTGACGGTCCAACTGCCCGCCGGTTCCCAGGTCGCGGTGAAGGCGGCCAGCGCCGAGTTCCGGGCCGTCGGGCGGTTCGGCGACGTCACCTTCGAGGGCTCGCACGGCGCGATCAAGCTGGACGAGGCCGCGAGCGTCCGCCTCACCACGGCCGCCGGTGACGTCTCGGTCGGCCGCCTCAACGGCCCCGGGGAGATCAGCACCGCGAAGGGCGACATCCGCGTCGCCGAGGCCGTGCGCGGCACGGTCGTGCTGCGCACCCAGGCCGGCGACGTGTCGGTCGGCGCCGCCCGCGGCGTCTCCGCCTCCCTGGACGCCGGCACCACCTACGGCCGGATCGAGAACGCGCTGAAGAACACCGGCGCCGCCGACCTGAACATCCAGGCGACCACCGCCCAGGGCGACATCGTCGCCCGCAGCCTCTGAGGAGGATCCACCGGCGGCCACGACGTCGCCGCGAGGCGACCGCCAGGACCAGCGCGGGCGGCGTACGCCGACCTCACGTCGGCGCACGCCGCCCCGCCGGCGTTCGCGGTCCCGGGCTGTGTACGCACGGGCAGGACGGGTAGGCGCGCCGGGTGAGCGACTTCTCGAAGCTGCTCGTCCCCGACACGCCGCTGTGGGAGATCGCGGTGCGGGGCAGCGTGATCTACCTGGTGCTGTTCTTCCTCCTGCGGGTGCTGCTGAAGCAGGGCGTCGGGAGTCTCACCGATGTCACGGAGGTCCGGATGGAGTCCCAGGGCCAGTTCAGCGTCATCCCCCGCGACGGCGGCCGGCACGGTGGGGGCTGAGGCCGTTTGTTCCCGGCCGGCCCGGGAAGCCGACGTCGGAGTGGCGCGCGGAGTCGCCCGCGCCACCCACGGAGGGAGCTCGACATGGGTGACCGCGATCGGTTGCACGAGCTGCGGCAGCAGGCCCACAGCGCGGGCATCGAGGGGAATTCCAAGATGACCGAGCAGCAGTTGCGCGACGCGCTGCGGCGGGTCGGCAAGGGTGAACAGCCACAGATGGCCAAGGAACACGCCAAGCGGTGACAACGGCACGGTACGGCGTCGGCGCCCCGCGGTGCCGGCGCCGCCGTCAGCTCAGTGTCACCTGGGCGTACCCGTCGGTAATATGAACAGATAGTTAACGACTCGTCTCTTGACTGCCGGTTGACGCAGGTCATTGAATTTCGACGTGGCGAGCTGCCTCATCCGAGTGGCGTCCACATTGGCGGTCGGCGCGTTCGCTCCGGCCGGACGACGCGGTGCCCGCACCGGCGCGCACGGACCGATGTCGGGGGCACGGTGGACGGTGGGATGAGGGAGCGCCGCCGCCGCACGCTGGTCAGCGCGGCGCTGCACGCCGTCTCCCACACGGTCGCCGTCGTCTACTGCCTCATGACGCTCACCGCGCCGCACCGGTCGCTGATGCTCACGGCGTACGGCTGCGGCCTGGCCGCGGGCGCCATCGGCACGTGGGCGGCGACCCGGGTGACCACCAAGGCCTCCGGCTACCGGGTCTCGTTCACCCTCCTGATGATCACGCTGGTGTCGGCGGCGCTCGGCGCGTACTGGGACGGCGGCGTGACCTCGCCGGCCGCGCTCGGGTTCGTGACCACGGCGGTCTTCGTCGCCAACTCCACCCCGCACCTGCGGCTCATGGTGGGGCTGGAGGTGCTCACCGTCGGGTCGTACGTCGCCGTCGCCGTCGCCGGTCCGCCGGCCCCCACCGGTCACGTGTTCGTCTACCTGGCCGGCATGCTCGTGCTGGTCTCGGTCTGTTCCACGCAGACGCGGACCCTCGCCCGGCAGCGGTCCCAGCTGCGCGCCCTGGCGTCCCTGGATCCGCTCACCGGCGCGCTGAACCGGCGTGGCCTGGCCGAGCTGGCGACGTTCCTGTTCCACGCCGGCTGCCGCCCCGGCCCGTCCCTGCTCTGCCTCGACCTCGACGACTTCAAGCTGGTGAACGACCGCCTCGGGCACGCCGCCGGCGACGACCTGCTCCGCCGGGTCGTGGCGGTGACCCGCAACGAACTGCGGGCCGAGGACGCCGTCGCCCGGGTCGGCGGCGACGAGTTCGTGGTGGTGCTGAGCGGCGCCGACCGGGAGTCGGCGCGGGCCGCGGCGGCCCGGATCGAGGCGGCGGTACGCGGGCTGGCCGGCGTCAGCGTCGGCTCGGCCACCGCCCCGTACGACGGCGACACCCTCGACCGACTGCTGCACGTCGCCGACCAGCGGCTCTACCTCGTGAAACAGCAACGCCGCCGGCTGCTCGCGGACGGCACCGGTCGCGCCTGACGGCGCTGGCTCCTCCTGGCCGGCGACCGCCCCGACGGACCCGGCGGGAGCGTCCACGCCCGGATACGGTAGCCGCGGCGCGGAGGGCCGCGCCGGGGTGTCGAGCGGTGGGAGGGGTCGGATGCGCCTGCACGTGGGCTGCGCCATGTGGACACACCGGGCCTGGCAGGGGCGTTTCCTGGCACACCCGCTGCCGGCCCACGAGCGGCTGCGCGCCTACGCCGCATGGTGCACGGCGGTCGAGGGGAACACCACCTTCTACGCGACCCCCACGCGGGAGACGGTGGCGTCCTGGGCGGGGCAGACCGACCCCGGCTTCCGCTTCGTCCCGAAGCTGCCGAAGGCCGTCACGCACGAGCGCCGGCTCACGGGCGCCGAGGCGGAGCTGCGGGCCTTCCTGGACGCCGTCGAACCCCTCGGCCCGCGGGCGCACGCCCTCTGGGTGCAGTTGCCGGGCTCGTTCGGCCCCGGCGACGTGCCCGCGCTGGCCCGCTTCCTGCGCGGCCTGCCCACCACCCACCGGTACGCCGTCGAGGTCCGCCACCCGGCGTTCTTCACCGACCCCGGCGCGATCCGCGCCCTGGAGGACACGCTCGCCCGTGTCGGCGCGGAGTGGATCCCGTTCGACACCACCGCGTTCTTCCGCACCCCGCCGACCAGCGACGCGGAACGGGAGGCGTGGCTGAAGAAGCCGCGCACGCCACTGCGGACCCGCGCGCTGACCGACCGGCCGATCGTCCGCTACCTCGGCCGGGACGACCCGGCGCGGACGGTCGAGGGCTGGCAGCCGTGGCTCGACGTGGTGACCGGCTGGCTGCGCGAGGGCCGCTCCCCCACCGTGTTCGTGCACACCCCGGACAACGCCGACGCGCCCGACCTGGCCCGCCGCTTCCACGACCAGGTCCGGGCCCGCCTGCCCGAGGTCGCGCCGCTGCCCGAGCCGGTGCCGGTCGCCCCGTCGACGCTGTTCTGAGGCGACCGGTCAGGCCGGCGTCAGCGGCAGCAGCACGACGAACCGGGTGTCGCCGGGTTCGGACTGCACCCGGATGTCGCCGTGGTGCTTGTTGACCACGATCCGATAGGAGATGTCCAGCCCGAGGCCGGTGCCCTCGCCGACGGGCTTCGTGGTGAAGAACGGCTCGAAGATGCGCGGCCGGATCTCCGGCGGGATGCCGCCGCCGGTGTCCCGGACCTCCACGATCAGCCGGTCCTCCTTGCGGCCGGTCCGGATGCTCAGCGTGCCGCTGCCGGCCATCGCGCCGAGCGCGTTGTCGATGAGGTTGGTCCAGACCTGATTCAGCTCGGCGGCGTACGCGGGAACGGCCGGCAGGGTCCGGTCGTACTCCCGCACCACCCGCACGCCGGGCGGGATCTTGGCCTGGAGCATGACCAGGGTGGCGTCGAGCAGGTCGTGCACGTCCACCGTCTGGTAAGGCGCCCGGTCCAGCTGGGAGTACTGCTTCGCGGCGCCGACCAGCCCGGAGACCCGGGTGACCGCGTCGTCGATCTCGCCCATGAGCAGTTCGGTGTCGATGGTGTAGGTGATCCAGTGGATCGCCGACTCCAGGTCGTCGGCGCCGACCGCGGCGTCGACCTGGCCCAGCCAGCCGCTGTCGATGCCCCCGGCGACCAGCGTCGGGGCCAGCTCCCAGGCGCCCCGGACGCCGTGCTCGTCGAGCCAGTCGGCCAGCTCGTCCTCGGCGTCGCTGGCGGCCAGCGGCGTCAGCGACGGCGCGGCGGCGGCCCGTTTCACCGCCTCCTCCTGCAACGCGACGAGATCGTGCAGCCGCCGGCCGTCGAGCCGGCCGTCGGCGATCATGGCGAGCTTGTGCCGCATCTTGGCGACCCGGCCACGCAGCGCCGAGGTGGCCCGCACCGCGGCCGCCGCCGGATTGTTCAGTTCGTGGGTGAGCCCGGCCGAGAGGGCGCCCAGGGCCAGCAGCCGCTCCCGCTCGCCGACGATGGTCTGCGTGTTGCGCATCCCGATGAACAGCCCCTCGAGCAGGTGGGTGGCCATCGGGAACCAGCTGCGCATGGCGTCGGCGATGATCTGGGCGGGGAGGGCGAAGACGTCACAGTCGGTCACCGCGAAGAGGCTGTTCAGGTAGCGCTGCTCGGCCAGGTCGCCCACGTACGCCTGCGTCGCGCCGCCGTAGACGCCGCGGTGGCTGGTCCGGGTGAGCTCGACGTCGTCGCCCTGGACCCGGCGGCGCATGGTCACGGTGCCGTCGAGCAGCACGTAGAAGCAGCGGGCGGGCTCTCCCTCGACGTACACCGCCTCGCCGGCGCGGCGGTGCTCCACCCGCCCGTGCTCGGCCAGGTGCGCCGACTGGTCCGGGCTGAGCGACTCGAAGAGGAAGAGGCCGCGCAGGTCGTCCGGGGTGAGCCGGTCGGATTCGGTGGTCACTGTGCCTCCCTGGTTCGCGACTGCGGGGCTCGCAAACCCGGCTCACTCCTCGCGCTCACTGTGCCTCCCTGGTTCGCGACTGCGGGGCTCGCAAACCCGGCTCACTCCTCGCGCTCACTGTGCCTCCAGGTAGCGGTGCACGAGCGACACCGCCATGGCGCCCTCGCCCACGGCCGAGGCCACCCGCTTGACCGATTCGGCCCGCACGTCACCGGCGGCGAAGACGCCGGGCATGCTGGACTCCAGGTGGTACGGGTCGCGCGGCAGCGCCCAGCCGGCCGGCCGGCGCCCCCCGCGGGTCAGGTCCGGCCCGGTGAGGACGAAGCCCCGGCCGTCCCGGGCGACCGCGCCGTCGAGCCAGTCGGTGTGCGGCTCCGCGCCGATGAACACGAAGAGCCACGAGGTGTCGACGCACCGGGTCTCGCCGGTGCGGGTGTCGCGCAGGGTCACCTCCTCCAGGTGCTCCTGCCCGGCGCCGCCGACCACCTCGGTGTGCGGGTGGACCTCGATGGTGTCGATCCGGGCGATCTGCTCGATCAGGTAGCTGGACATCGACCGGGTCAGGTCGTCCCCGCGGATCACCAGGTGCACCCGGCGGGCGTAGCGGGAGAAGTGCACGGCGGCCTGACCGGCCGAGTTCGCCCCGCCGACGATGTAGACGTCCTGCCCGGAGCAGCTCGGCGCCTCGCTCGCCACCGAGCCGTAGAAGCAGCCCCGGCCGGTCAGCTCGGCCAGCCCCGGTGCGGGCAGCATCCGGTAGGAGACGCCGGTGGCGAGCACCACCGTGTGCGCGGCGACGCTGCTGCCGTCGGCGAACCGCAGCACCCGCGCCCCGCCGGCGTCCTCCAGCGACACCACCTCGCGGGCGCTGAGCAGTTCGGCGCCGAACCGCACCGCCTGCCGGCGGGCGCGGTCGGTGAGCTGGGCGCCCGAGACCCCGTCCGGAAAGCCGAGGTAGTTCTCGATCCGGCTGCTCTGCCCGGCCTGCCCACCGGTGGCCCGACGCTCGATGAGCACCGTCCGCAGCCCCTCGGAGGCGCCGTAGACGGCGGCGCCCAGCCCGGCCGGGCCGGCGCCGACCACCACCAGGTCGTAGAAGTCCGCGGCCGGCGTGGTGGCCAGCCCGACCTGCGCGGCCAGGTCGGCCGTCGTCGGCTGCACCAGCGACTTGCCGTCGGCCGTCACCACCAGGGGTACGTCGTTCGCGGTCACCCCCGCCGCCGCCAGCAGCTCGGCGCCCTCCGGCTCGTCGGCGAGCACCCAGCGGAACGGCACCAGGTTGCGGGCCAGGAAGTCGCGCGCGGCGAACGACGGGGCCGACCAGCGGTGCCCGACCACGCGCAGGTCGGCGGTGGCCGTGGCGGCGCCGGCCGTCCACGCCTCCAGCAGCTGGTCCAGCACCGGGTAGAGCTTCTCCTCCGGCGGGTGCCACGGCTTGAGCAGGTAGTGGTCGAGGTCGACCACGTTGATCGCGTTGATCGCGGCGTCGGTGTCGGCGTACGCGGTGAGCAGGACCCGGCGCGCGGCCGGGAAGAGGTCCATGGCGGCCTCGAGGAACTCGATGCCGTTCATCTGCGGCATCCGGTAGTCGGCGAGCAGCACCGCCACCTGCTCGCCGCGGAGCTTCAGCTCGCGCAGCGCGTCCAGCGCCGCCTCGGCGGAGTCGGCCCGCACCACCCGGTAGCGGTCGCCGTAGCGGCGCCGGATGTCGCGGGCGACCGCCCGGGAGACGGCCGGGTCGTCGTCGACGGTGAGGATCGCGGGGTTGGGCATGGCGTCTACTAAAGCACCATCGCCGGCCGACCCCCCACCACGCGCCGTCGCCCACCTCACCTGGGCCGGCCGCGCTCGCGGGGCGTCGGCGCCGTGGTGGGCAGTGGTATCCGGTACGGCGCCGACGAGCGGGTGTTCTACCTCGTCCCCGTCGACGTGCCCGAGCTGCCCGGGGTGACGATCGGCCTGGTCGCCGGCCGGCGGTCCCCCGCCGGCGAGCTGACCTCGGACTATCTGGTCAACGACGTGGCGGGCAGCGACCGCCGGCCGGGCTTCCACGAGATCGGTTACGACCAGCAACGGGTGCCCGCCGACGCCCCCGTACCCACCTTCGGGTACTTCGTCGGGCCGGCCGCTCGGATCGTCGGCACCGTCGACGGCCGCCACGTCGAGGCCCGGCTGGCCCGGTGGAGCGAGGACCCGCGACTGGTGGTCTTCTGGTTCGACCCGGGGGTGCTGGCCCCCGGGACACGCCTGGACGGGATCGTCGCCCGCGACGCCCGCGGCCGGAAGTTGTGACCGGCCACCCGTGGGTCACCGACCCGGGCGGCGGTTCTAGGCTGGGGTGGCAGCGGAGGGCGTTGACCAGGGAGGGATCGCCATGAGCCAGACCGAGCGCACCGACATCGCCGACGAGTGGAACATGGCCGAGGACGACGGCGTCCTGGACGCCTCGGACACGCTGGACGACGACCGGATCGGCGACCCCCTCGACACCGGCATCGTCGCCGCCGACCACTGGACGGCGGCGAACCGGTTCGGCACCACCCCCGCCGAGGAGCGGGCCGGCGAGTCGCTCGCGCAACTGCTCGCCCAGGAGGAGCCGGAGCCGGACGTCGACCCGTACGCCGAGGTGGCCGACGACGAGGACGAGCTGACCCGCCGGGGATACGAGCGGGAGGCGCGGACGGGACGCCTGGTCGCCGACGACGCGGGCCTCGGTGCGGACGAGCAGGCGGACTCGGTGGCCTGGGACGCCGGCATCGACGGGGGCGCGGCCAGCGCCGAGGAGGCCGCCATGCACCTGGTCGACGACCCGAACGGCCCGGGAGACGGCCCGCTGCGGTGAGCCGGCTCCGGGCGGGTCCCGCCCGGTCCCGTCACCGCCATGTGGACGGTCACGGATCTCCAAGATGGAACCGATCGGTACGACGATGCTGGCCAGCAATCGAACCGATCGGTACCATCTTCGCCATGCCCGTTGCCAAGGGAACACCGCTCGACCCGGGACGCACCCGGGAAGCCCTCCTCTCCACCGCCACCGACCTGCTCTACCGACGTGGACTCGACGGCGTCGGCGTCAGCGAACTGTGTACGGCGGTCGGCGCCTCCAAGGAGACCCTCTACCGGCACTTCGGCTCGAAGGAAGGTCTGGTCGACGCCGTGCTCGCCGCGCGCAGCGACCGGGTCGTGCGCTGGCTGACCGAGGCGGCACACGCCGCCGGCCCGGAGCCCGCGGCGGAACTGGCCGCCATCTTCGACGCCCTCGCCACCTGGTACGCCGAGCCGGAGTTCCGGGGCTGCGCCATCGTCAACGCCGCAACCCAGCGACACGGCGCACCCGCTCGTCCCGCGGCGGCCCGGCACCTCGGGCGCTACCTCACCCTGCTGACCGACATCGCCACCCGGGCGGGCAGCGACCAGCCGCAGCGGTTGGCCCGCCAGCTGCTCATGCTCATCGTGGGCGCCACCGTCGTCGCCGACCACCACGACACCGACGGCCGCACCGCCGCCTACGCCAAGCAGGCCGCCCTGGACCTGCTCGCCGTCGCCACCGGTCGCGAAGGAGAGCCGGCATGACGACCGACGGACACGTCGGCGCCGGCTTCGAGCGCGTCGCCGAGGCGTTCGAGCGCAACTTCGCCGAGCACCGGGAGGTGGGCGCCGCGTTCGCGGCGTATCACCGGGGCCGTCTGGTCGTGGACCTGTGGGGCGGGGTCGCCGATCCCACCACCGGCCGCCCGTGGCAGGCCGACACGCTGCAACTGATCTTCTCCGGCACCAAGGGCCTGACCGCCGCCTGCGTCCTGCTCCTCGTCGAGCGCGGCCAGCTCGACCTCGACGCGCCCGCGGCCCGGTACTGGCCCGAGTTCGCCGCCGCCGGCAAGGCGGCGATCACGGTCGCCGACATCATGTCGCACCAGTGCCGGCTGCCCGGCGTGCGCGAACCGGTCACCACCGACGACCTGCTGGACCAGAAGACGATGGCCACCCTGCTGGCCGCCCAGGCCCCGGAGACCGACCCCCGCGCGGCCTTCATCTACCACGCCCTCACCTACGGCTGGCTCGCCGACGAACTGGTCCGCCGGGTCGACGGCCGCGGCGTCGGCGCGTTCTTCGCCGACGAGTTCGCCCGTCCCCTCGGGCTGGAAACCTGGATCGGCCTGCCGGACGAGCACCACGGGCGGGCGTCGACAATGCTGGCCGGGCCCGGGTTGCTCCTCGACCCCCGGCCGGACAGCAGCGACCCGCTGCGCGTCCTCACGCACAACCCGCTCGTCGTGCACGGAGCGCCGCAGATCTGGAACAGCGCCGCATTCCGGCGGGCCGGACTGGCCGCCATCGGCGCCTTCACCACCGCCCGATCGATGGCCCGGTTCTACGCGTGCCTCGTCGCGGGCGGGGAACTGGACGGCGTGCGCGTCCTCGCCGCGGCCACGGTGGACCGGGGCCGGCGCCTGCTGCGGCGCGGCACCGAACCGCTGTGGGAAGCACCCATGGCGTACGGAACGGGATTCGAGCTCAACACCGAGCTGGAAATCTTCGGGCCGCCGGGCGACGCCTTCGGCCATGCCGGCGCCGGCGGATCCCGGCACGGCGCCTGGCCGAGCGGTGGGGTCGGCTTCTCCTACGCGATGAACGAGGCGCGCACGACTCTGCCCGATCCACGGCCACGGGCGTTGCTGGCCGCACTCCACTCCGCCACGCAACCCATGGGTCACTGAGCGGCTCGCCACTCCGGCGCCGAGCCGCCCTCGTTCCCGTCAGACCGGTCCGCAGTTCTCGCCGGTGTCCCAGTTCAGCTTGCCGCGGCCGAACGGCACCACACCCGGCTTCAAGGTCTGCGGGATGCTCCAGGCGCCGGACGCCACGTACCAGGGCCCGCAGGTGTCGGGCAGGACGAGGCGCATGGTCCAGGTCGGCGCCGACCGCTCGAGGTAGCGCACCTGGGACCGGTACAGCGTCGCGCCACCGTCCGCCGTGCGGCGATAGGTGGCCCAGAAGACCCGGATGCGCTCGCCCGGGCAGAGCTGGTCGGTCCACTCGCCGTCGGTCCGGGCCGCGACCTTCACCTCGCCGTACGTGAAGACCTGCACCACGTCCACCACGCCGGCCGGGGTGCAGCTCACCCTGGGGCTTGTCGTGGCGCGGGGCCGCGCGGCGGCACCCGCGGTCGACCGGGCCGGCGCCGGCCGCCGCGTCGGGGTCGACGCGCGGGCGGGCGTGGCCGTGGGGCTCGCCGGGCCGGCCAGGACCGGAGCGGCGCTCGGGGTGGCGGCCGCGATGGTCGGCGGCAGCGAGGTCGGCGCGGCGACGGTCCGGGCCGCCGGTCGCTCCGGATCGGGCCCGGTCACGACGACCACGGCGAGCGCCACCGCGAGGGCCGCGGCGAGCCCGGCCGCGGGCAGCAGCCAGCGCCGCCGGGGCCGGCCGACCTCGGGTACGTCGGGGACGGTGGCGTCCTGAGACTCGGACATGCGGGCTCCGGAGGGGCGGAGGCGAAGGGCTCGCCAGGGTGCGTGGATCTTACTGTCCGCCGTTGGCGCGACGCTCGCGTTCCGGACACGTCAGGTCCATCTGGCGCCAATAGCGTGCACCCGCCAATTGTTCGGCGTCAGTCAGGTGGTGCTCTGTCATGGCAAGTGTCGACCGTCGAAAATTCCTGAAGATGATGAGCGCTCCGGTGGCGGCGGCCGCCCTGCCGGTGGACTTCAGCAAGGCCCTCGCCATCCCGGCGAACAACCGGACCGGTTCGATCGAGGACGTCGAGCACGTCATCATCCTCATGCAGGAGAACCGTTCCTTCGACCACTTCTTCGGCACCCTGCGTGGGGTTCGGGGCTTCGCGGACCCGCACCCGGTGACGCTGCCCTCCGGCCGGAGCGTCTGGCACCAGCCGAACGGCTCCGCCGACCTGCTGCCCTTCCGGCCCGAGGTGCCGGACCTCGGGCAGACCTTCCTGCCCGACCCGCCGCACGGCTGGGCCGACACCCACGGCGCCTGGAACGGCGGTCGGTACGACCGGTGGGTGCCCAACAAGGGCGTGGTCACGATGACCCACCACACGCGCGGCGACCTGCCGTACCACTTCGCCCTCGCCGACGCCTTCACCGTCTGCGACAACTACCACTGCTCGGTGCTGGCCTCGACCGACCCCAACCGCTACCACATGTGGACCGGCTGGGTCGGCAACGACGGCAGGGCCGGCGGCCCGGTGATCGACAACGCCGAGGCGGGCTACGACTGGTCGACCTACCCGGAGCGGCTGGAGCGCGCGGGCGTGTCCTGGAAGGTCTACCAGGACGTCGGCCTGGGGCTGACCGCCGACGGCTACTGGGGCTGGACCGGGGACCCGTTCATCGGCAACTACGGGGACAACTCGCTGCTCTACTTCCACCAGTACCAGAACGCCCAGCCGGGCAGCCCGCTGGCGGACCGGGCGAAGACCGGCACCGAGATCCTCAAGCAGGACCGCTCCCCCGAGGCGCTGCTGGCCGACTTCCGGCGGGACGTGGCGAACGGGACGCTGCCGCAGGTGTCCTGGATCGTCGCGCCGGAGGCCTACAGCGAGCAC
>NZ_JBEXLR010000113.1:0-19402 GCF_040610095.1 Micromonospora sp. NPDC004540 | reverse complement strand
TCTGGCCCTGATCATCGGCAACGCCACCAGCTTCGTGGCATGCGCCGCCATCATCACCCGACTGCCATCACTGCCGCCCATTCCAGCGCCCCACGGCTGCTGCGCGCCATCGCCGGCACCGAGATCCGGCCCGGCCGCAGCGACCTCGGCGTCCTCGTCGACATGCTCAACCGCCCGCCGCGCCGCCGGGGCGTGGCGGTGGTGATCTCCGACTTCCTCGCGCCGCCGGAGCAGTGGGGCCGGCCGATCCGTAAGCTGCGGGTCCGGCACGACGTGCTGGCCATCGAGGTGGTCGACCCGCGCGAGCTGGAACTGCCCGACGTGGGGGTGCTGCCGGTGGTCGACCCGGAGACGGGGGAGCTGCACGAGGTGCAGACCGCCGACCCGGGCCTGCGCCGCCGGTACGCCGATTCGGCGGCCGCCCAGCGCGCGGCGATCGCCGCCGAGCTGCGCACCGCCGGCGCGGCCCACCTGCGACTGCGTACCGACCGAGACTGGCTGCTGGACATGGTGCGTTTCGTGGCCGCGCAGCGGCACGCCCGTACCCGAGGGACGACCCGATGATCCGTTTTCTGCAACCGTGGTGGCTGCTGGCCGTGCTGCCGGTGCTCGCCCTCGCCGCCGCGTACGTCTGGCGGCAGCTGCACCGCCGGCAGTACGCCATGCGGTTCACCAACGTGGACCTGCTGCGCACCCTGGCGCCCAAGGGGTTGGGCTGGCGGCGGCACGCGGCGGCTACCGCCTTCCTGCTCTGCCTGCTGGTGCTCGCCACCGGGCTGGCCCGGCCGGCGATCGACACCAAGGAGCCGCTCGAACGGGCGACCGTGATGCTCGCCATCGACGTGTCGCTGTCCATGCAGGCCGACGACGTGGCGCCGAACCGGCTGGAGGCCGCGCAGGAGGCGGCCAAGCAGTTCGTCGGCGAACTGCCGGAGAGCTACAACCTGGGCCTGGTCTCGTTCGCCAAGTCGGCGAACGTGCTGGTGCCGCCGACGAAGGACCGGGGCGCCGTGACCACGGCCATCGACGGGCTGGTGCTGGCCGAGGCGACCGCCACCGGCGAGGCGGTCTTCACCTGCCTGGAGGCGATCCGCTCGGTGCCGGCGGACGGGGCGGCCGGCATCCCGCCAGCGCGGATCGTGCTGCTCTCCGACGGCTACCGCACCTCGGGCCGGTCGGTGGAGGAGGCGGCCGCGGCGGCGCAGGCGGCCAACGTGCCGGTCTCCACCATCGCGTTCGGCACCGACTCGGGCCAGGTGGACATCGGCGGTCAGCTCCAGCGGGTGCCGGTGGACCGGATGGCGCTGTCGCAGCTCGCGGAGACGACCCAGGGCTACTTCTACGAGGCGGCCTCGGTCAGCGAGCTGAAGCAGGTCTACCAGGACATGGGCAGCTCGATCGGGTTCCGGACCGAGCCGCGGGAGATCACCCAGTGGTACGCGGGCATCGCGCTGCTCCTCGCGCTCTGCGCGGGGGCGCTGAGCCTGCTCTGGTCGTCCCGCCTGATCTGAGGCGGGACGGCCGGGCCCGGCCGGTGGTGGTCAGTGACCGCCGCCGGCCAGGACGAACAGGACGGCCACCCAGACGGCGGCGAGGGTGAAGCCCAGCGGGGCGACGTAACGGCTCATGGGACTGCTCCGTGGCGACGGACGGTCCGGGCGGGGCGGACCGCGGGGGTGGATCAGGACGTACGCACACGAAGTCGTGACCGGGGTGCTCCGCCCGGACCGCGCAGCACGGTCGCCCCGGCGGAGGGCCGAGGAGAGCGGGGCGCGGTGCGGCGGGCGGGAAGCGGGGTCAGCCGCGCCGGCTGAGTCGTGGCTCAGCGGGGCTGACGGTCGGCCCGGCCACGACTGGGAGGATCGCTATCTCGCACAGCGATCACCTCCTGCGGTCGGCGGGGCTCGACGGCGGGCGATCCACTGCCCGCAAACGCTGATCATCGTACACCCGGCGCACCCGCGGCACGCACTCGGCCGACCGGTCCACCCGGCCCGTCCGACCGGGCCGCCGGGCAGGCCGCCGACCTGGCACGGGTTAGCGCTTACCCCTCGGTAACCCCTAGGCTCCGACCGATTGGGAGATCAGCTGAGCAAGAGGGGGAACCGTGACCCGTACCGTGCTGGTGACCGGCGGAAACCGGGGGATCGGCCTGGCCATCGCGCAGGCCTTCGCCAAGCAGGGCGACCGGGTGGCGGTGACCCACCGCAGCGGCGAGGCCCCGGCGGGGCTGTTCGGCGTGAAGTGTGACGTGACCGACGCCGAGTCGTTGGACGCCGCGTTCGCCGCGATCGAGGCCGAGCTGGGCCCGGTCGAGGTGCTGGTCGCCAACGCCGGCATCACCGACGACACGCTGCTCCTGCGGATGAGCGAGGAGCAGTTCACCCGGGTGCTCGACACCAACCTCACCGGCGCCTTCCGCTGCGCCAAGCGGGCCTCGACCAAGATGCTCCGCGCCAAGTGGGGCCGGATGATCTTCATCTCCTCGGTGGTCGGCCTCGCCGGCGGCGCCGGCCAGGTCAACTACGCGGCCAGCAAGGCCGGGCTGGTCGGCGTGGCCCGGTCGATCACCCGCGAGCTGGGCAGCCGCAACATCACCGCGAACGTGGTGGCGCCCGGCTTCATCGACACCGACATGACCGCCGTGCTGTCCGAGGAGCGCCGGGCGGAGATCCGCAAGTCGATCCCGGCCGGCCGGATGGCCAGCCCGGACGAGGTCGCCGCCGCGGTCACCTGGCTCGCCTCGGACGCGGCCGCGTACATTTCCGGCGCCGTCATCCCGGTCGACGGCGGCCTGGGCATGGGTCACTGAGAAAGTACGGAGGGAACTGCGAATGTCCGGACTCCTGGCCGGTAAGCGGCTGCTGGTCACCGGCGTCATCACCGACGCCTCGATCGCCTTCTCGGTGGCGAAGCTCGCCCAGGAGAACGGCGCCCAGGTCGTGCTCACCGGCTACGGCCGGCTCTCCCTGGTCGAGCGGATCGCCAAGCGGCTGCCCGAGCCCGCGCCGGTGATCGAGCTGGACGTGACCAACACCGAGCACCTGGCCGGCCTGGCCGACAAGGTGCGCGAGCACGTCGACGGCCTCGACGGGGTGGTGCACTCGATCGGCTTCGCCCCGCAGAGCTGCCTCGGCGGCGGTTTCCTCGACGCACCCTGGGAGGACGTGGCGACCGCGCTCCAGGTCTCCACCTACTCCTACAAGTCGCTGGCCATGGCGGCGCTGCCGCTGATGTCGGCGGGCGGCGCCGTGGTGGGCCTCACCTTCGACGCCACGAAGGCCTGGCCGGTCTACGACTGGATGGGCGTGGCCAAGGCCGGGCTGGAGTCCGCCTCCCGCTACCTGGCGCTGCACCTGGGCAAGCAGGGCATCCGCAGCAACCTGGTCGCCGCCGGGCCGCTGCGCACCATCGCCGCCAAGTCCATCCCCGGCTTCGAGCAGTTCGAGGACGCCTGGGCCGAGCGCGCCCCGCTCGGCTGGGACCTGACCGACCAGGAGCCGGCCGCCCGGGCCTGCCTGGCGCTGCTCTCCGACTGGTTCCCGGCCACCACGGGCGAGATCGTCCACGTCGACGGCGGCTACCACGCGATCGGCGCCTGAGACCGGCGCGAAACCCGCACGTCACGGGGTGGTCGCCGGACCGGCACGGCCGTCGGGGGAGAATGGGACCATGGCGTACGACGCGTTGGTGCTGGTCTCCTTCGGCGGCCCCGAGCGGCCCGAGGACGTGCTGCCCTTCCTGCAGAACGTGACCCGGGGGCGGGGCGTGCCGCCGGAGCGGCTCGCCGAGGTCGTCGAGCACTACCTGCACTTCGGCGGGGTGTCCCCGATCAACCAGCAGTGCCGTGACCTGCTCGCGGCGATCCGGCAGGATTTCGCCGCCAACGGTGTCGACCTGCCGGTCTACTGGGGCAACCGCAACTGGGACCCGATGCTGGCCGACACGGTGGCGCAGATGCGCGACGACGGCATCCAGCGGGCCCTCGCCTTCGTCACCAGCGCCTACGGCGGCTACTCGTCCTGCCGGCAATACCAGGAGGACATCGCCGCGGCCCGCGCCGCCGTCGGCCCGGACGCCCCGCTGATCGAGAAGCTGCGCCAGTTCTGGGACCATCCGGGCTTCGTCGAGCCGCACGCCGACGCGGTCCGGGCCGCGCTGGCGCAGCTCGACCCGGCCCGGCGGGACACCACCCGGCTGGTGTTCACCGCCCACTCGGTGCCGGTGTCGGCGGCGGCGACCGCCGGCCCGCACGGCGGCCGGTACACCGCCCAGCTCGAAGAGACCGCCCGGCTGGTGCACGCCGCCGCCGCGCCGGACCTGCCCTACGACCTGGTCTGGCAGAGCCGGTCCGGGCCGCCGCAGGTGCCGTGGCTGGAGCCGGACGTCAACGACCACCTGGCCGCGCTCGCCGGCGAGGGCGTGACCGGCGTGGTGGTCAGCCCGATCGGGTTCGTCTCCGACCACCTGGAGGTGGTCTGGGACCTGGACACCGAGGCCCTCGACACGGCCAAGCAGCTCGGCCTGGACTTCGTCCGCGCCGCCACCCCCGGCACCGACCCGCGGTTCGTGGCGATGGTCCGCGAGTTGGTGCTGGAGCGGAGCGCGCCGGACGGCGAGCGACACTTCCGCCGCCTCGGCGAGCTGCCCACCTGGGACACCTGCCCGGCGCTGTGCTGTGTGCCCCCGGCCCGCCGTCCCTGACCCCGACCACCTTCGACACCCCGTGGGGACGACAGATGCATGACCGCAAGCCGGTGCAGAGCTGGCTCACCGACATGGACGGCGTGCTGGTGCACGAGGGCCAGCCGGTGCCCGGCGCGCCCGAGTTCATCAAGAGGCTGCGCGCCTCCGGCAAGCCGTTCCTGGTGCTCACCAACAACTCGATCTACACGCCGCGCGACCTGCAGGCCCGGCTGGCCCGGATGGGGCTGGACGTGCCGGAGGAGGCGATCTGGTCGTCCGCGCTGGCCACCGCCCAGTTCCTGGCCGACCAGCGGCCGGGCGGCACCGCGTACGTGATCGGCGAGGCCGGCCTCACCACGGCGCTGCACGCGGTGGGCTACGTGCTCAGCGACTTCGCCCCCGACTACGTGGTGCTGGGGGAGACCCGCACCTACAGCTTCGAGGCGATCACCAAGGCGATCCGGCTGATCAACGACGGGGCGCGCTTCATCTGCACCAACCCCGACGCCACCGGCCCGTCGGTGGAGGGCGCGCTGCCGGCCGCCGGCTCGGTGGCCGCCATGATCTCCAAGGCGACCGGGGTGGAGCCCTACTTCGTCGGCAAGCCGAACCCGATGATGATGCGCTCGGCGTTGAACACCATCGACGCGCACTCCGAGTCCACCGCGATGATCGGCGACCGGATGGACACCGACATCCTCTGCGGCCTGGAGGCGGGGCTGGAGACGATCCTGGTGCTCACCGGGATCAGCAGCCGGGCCGAGGCCGAGCGCTACCCCTACCGGCCGTCCCGGATCGTCGACTCGGTGGCCGACCTGATCGACGAGGTCTGAGCCTCGGCTCAGGGGCGCAGCGGGGCGTTGCAGGCGGCCACCAGGGCCTGCCGGCAGGCGGTGGTCAACGGCCGCAGCGCCGCGTCCCGCTGCTGCGCCTCGAAGGTGTTCACCGCCCCGCCCGGGGCGCTCTCCCCGGCCAGGGCGAGCACCCGGTCCAGCACGGCCGCGCGGGCGAACAGCCGGCGCGACCGCGGGTCGAAGCCGGGCGGCAGGTCGGTCCCGCCGTCCGGGCGGCGCAGCGCGGCGAGCGCGCCGGCCAGCTCGGGGCGCCACTGGGCCACGTCGAGCCGGGTCAGCGCGGCGGTCGTCTCGGCCAGCGCGGCGGCCAGCTCGGCCTCGGCCTCGGCCGCGCCGGGCGCGATCAGCGACGCCTTCGGCGCGTCGGCCGGCAGCGGGTAGACCCGCCAGAGCACGGTCTCCCAGGTCATCCCCGAGCCCGAGGTGTGGGTGCGCACCTCCGGGACGAAGCCGAGGCCGCTGGCCACCACGGCCTCGCCGGCCAGCAGCGCCGCCCCGGCGAAGTCGCCCGGGCCGGGCAGCCCGCGCGGATCGCCCGGGGCGGGCAGCACCAGCCGGATCTCGTCCGGCGAGAGCTTGGCCAGGGTGGGCAGCGCCTCCCGCAGGGACACGTCGGTCCAGGTGCCGGGGGCATCGGCGACCAGGTGCTCCTCGTCGCCGGCGATCTCGTCGGCGACCTCGTCGAACGGCACCAGGCCGGCACGCCAGGCGCGTACCCAGGCGACGAAGCGGCTCGACCGGCGCGGAGCCAGCGTGGCCGCGCCCGTTGCGGGGGAGGACATGCCGAAAGGGTACGTGCTCGCCGCCGTCGCTGTCTCGGCTGCCGCTCCGGCGGCGTGACCTGCCCCCAACTACCCCCTTCGCCCCTTTCTGTGCCGCCGGTGGGGCGCCTGGTCGGGGCGGGGCCGGGCGACGCGCCGGGCCGGTGGCTAGCGTGATCCACATGGCGGGGCGATACGACGGCGACGTGCTGGCGGGCGACTGGCGGCGGCGGAAGGTGATCCCGGAGGTCGACGCCGAACCCGACCTCGTGGTCGAGGACGCCGACTCCGGGTTCTGCGGCGCGGTGGTCGGCTTCGAGGCCGGCGCGGTGGTGCTGGAGGACCGGCACGGCCGGCGGCGCAACTTCCCGCTGCTGCCCGCCGCGTTCCTGCTCGACGGCCGGCCGGTCACCCTGCGCCGCCCGGCCCGCGCCCCGGTGCCGGCCGCGCGGCGGCGCACCGCGTCCGGCTCGATCGCGGTCGACAACGTCCGGGCGCAGGTCGCCAAGGCCAGCCGGATCTGGGTCGAGGGCGTGCACGACGCGGCCCTGGTCGAGCGGATCTGGGGCGACGACCTGCGGATCGAGGGCGTGGTGGTCGAACCCCTCGACGGCATCGACGACCTCGCCGCCGAGGTCCGCGCCTTCGACCCCGGCCCGGGCCGCCGGCTCGGCGTGCTGGTCGACCACCTGGTGCCCGGCTCCAAGGAGAGCCGGATCGTGGCGCAGGTCAGCTCGCCGCACGTGCTGGTCACCGGGCATCCGTACGTCGACGTGTGGCAGGCGGTGAAGCCGCGGGCGCTGGGCATCCCGGCCTGGCCGGTGGTGCCGCCGGGGCGGCCCTGGAAGGAGGGTGTCTGCGCGGCCCTCGGGGTGGCGGAGCCGGCGGACATGTGGCGGCACATCCTGTCCCGGGTGGACAGTTTCGCCGATGTGGAGACGCCGCTGATCAACGCTGTGGAGCGGTTGATCGACTTCGTCACTGCACCTTGAGTTGGTGGTTGCGGTCCAGGGCCGGGGCGACCGTGCCCGGCTCCGGGCGGTCAGGCTTGATCCCTCCGCCGGGCACGGCCGCCCCGGCCCCGTCGTGTGCCGGCTGCGCGGGTCGGTTCCGGCGGTCGATCGGTGTGGGGACCTTGCGGGTGCTACGAACTTGATGACGTGGACGGATCGCGTGGCGATCCACTCGCGTCATCAAGTTCGTAGTGGCTGGAACAGGTCAGGGGCGATCCACCTGGGTCATCAAGTTACTAGCGGCGGCACGGCTCGGGGGCGATCCATCTGCGTCGTCAAGTTCGTAGCGGGTGGATCGGAACTGGTCGGCCCGGCGGGGTGGGGTCAGGGTTCCTGGTCGGGGGTTCTGGTGAAGACGAAGGTGGCGATGTCGAGGGCCACCGGGTTGTTGTTGTCGTCGCGGATGACGGTGAGGAGTTCCCCGTCCTGGGAGCCGGAGCGGCCGCGCCAGCGGTCGGGGGCCTCGGGGGTGAAGCGGAGCAGCGGGCTACCGACGGGGCCGCCCACCAGGTCGCCCTTCGGGTCCACGCGGAACTCGTACTCGATGCCCATCCACCACCAGCGGCCGGTCAGTTCGGCCAGGTCGGCGGGCGGCGCGTCGGCCGGGCGCCAGGGGGCGGGCGCGGCCGGCTCGGCGTCCAGCACCAGGGTGAGGATCTCGCGGGCCAGGCCGACGACGTGGTGGCCGGCGCGCAGCCCGTACGAGTTGGCGAAGTCGACCACGGCGGTGCGGGTGGGGCGGTGCACGGCCAGGCCGGCCACGTACCCGGGCATCGAGCCGCCGTGGCCCACGTACACCCGGTCGCCGACCCGGTAGAGCTCCACGCCGAGGCCGTGCCCGCCGGTCCAGGCGTCCGGGTCGCTGATCACCACGGGCGCGCACATCTCGGTGAGCGTCGCCGGGGCGAGCAGGTCCGGAGCCGGGTCGGCCAGGAAGGCCGCCCAGCGGGCCAGGTCCTCGACGGTCGACCAGAGCTGGCCGGCCGGCGCCATCGCCCCGGTGTCGGTGCGCGGCTCCTCGCGCAGCGTCTCGTGCCAGGGGTGCACCACGTAGCCGCGGGCGTACGGCTCGGTGGGGTGGTAGGTGGTGCGGCGCATGCCCAGCGGTTCGAGCAGCCGCTCGCGGAGCAGGTCGGCCCAGGGGGTGCCGGTGATCCGCTCCAGCACCCCGCCGAGCAGCCCGTACGCCAGGTTCGAGTAGTGGTAGACGTGGTGCGGCGGGTGGGCGATCTTCGCCGGGGTGAGCCCGGCGACGAGGGTCGCCAGGTCCGCGCCGGCGGCCCGCTCCCACCACTGCCCGTCCGGCTCCCGTTGCAGGCCGCTGGCGTGCCCGAGGAGCTGGCGCAGGGTGAGCGCGCCGACCGGGGTGCCGGGCAGGTGCTTGTCCAGCGGGTCGTCCAGGGCCAGCCGGCCGGCGTCGCGCTGCTGCATCACCAGCACGGCGGTCATGGTCTTGCTGATCGAGCCGATCCGGTACTGGAGGTCCGCGTCGGGGCGGGGCTGCTCGCCGGCGAGCGCGACGTGCGCCAGGTCGCCGTCCCGGACCACGCCGAGGGCGAGGGAGGGGCCGCGTCCCTCCGCCTGGGCCCGGGCGACCAACAGGTCCACCTGTCGGGCGGTCTCGGGCAGCAGGGCCATGGGTCCTCCTCGGCTCGTCGGCGCGGTGCCGAGCTTAGGTGATCATTTCGGGTCGGTGCGGCGTGCGTCGGCGTGTCACGATCTAAGGGTGGACGCCGTGTTCTGGATCGTGCTGGGTGTGGTGCTGGCGGTCGCCGAGATCTTCACGACGACGCTGTTCCTGATCATGTTCGCGGCTGGGGCGTTCGCCGCCGCCGGGGCCGCCGCGCTCGGCGCCCCGGTCGCGCTCCAGGCGCTGGTCTTCGCGGTGGTCTCCGCGCTGTCGGTGGCCCTGGTCCGGCCGGTCATCAAGCGGCACGCCATGCCGGCCCTGGAGAGCGGCGACCAGCCGTTCGGGATCGAGGCGCTCGAGGGGTCCAGCGCGGTGGTGCTCGAGCCGGTGGACGCCGAACGGGGCCTTGTCAAGATCGACGGTGAGCTGTGGACGGCCCGGTCGTACGACGCGACGCGCAGCTACGCGGTGGGCGAGCGGGTGCAGGTGATAAAGGTCCGGGGCGCGACCGCCCTGGTCTGGCAGGACGAGATTTCCAGCCCGGGCGGACTGCCCGAAGCGAAAAGGTGAACGGTATGGAGTTTGCAGCGATCCTGTTGATCGCCGTCGCCGTGATCGTCGTGGTGACGCTGGTGAAGGCGGTGCGGATCGTGCCGCAGCAGCGCCAGGACGTGGTGGAACGGCTGGGCAAGTACAAGCGGACCTTGAGCCCGGGGCTGAACCTGCTGGTGCCGTACATCGACGCGGTGCGGACCAAGGTCGACATGCGGGAGCAGGTGGTCAGCTTCCCGCCGCAGCCGGTGATCACCTCGGACAACCTCGTGGTCTCGATCGACACGGTGCTCTACTTCAAGGTGGTCGACTCGGTCCGCGCCACCTACGAGATCTCCAACTTCCTCCAGGCCATCGAGCAGCTCACCGTCACGACGCTGCGGAACGTGATCGGCTCGCTCGACCTGGAGCGGGCGCTGACCAGCCGCGAGGAGATCAACCGGCACCTCTCCGGGGTGCTGGACGAGACCACCGGCCGCTGGGGCATCAAGGTGACCCGGGTCGAGATCAAGGCGATCGAGCCGCCGCCGAGCATCCGCGACTCGATGGAGAAGCAGATGCGCGCCGAGCGGGACCGCCGCGCCGCGATCCTCAACGCCGAGGGTCTCAAGCAGTCGCAGATCCTCACCGCCGAGGGTGAGAAGCAGGCCGCCGTGCTGCGCGCCGACGGTGACCGGCAGGCCCGCATCCTGCAGGCGGAGGGTCAGGCCAAGGCGATCCGCACGGTCTTCGACGCGATCCACCAGGCCAACCCGAGCCAGAAGGTGCTCGCCTACCAATACCTCCAGGCGCTGCCGCAGATCGCCAACGGCTCGGCCAACAAGGTCTGGATCGTCCCGGCCGAGCTGACCAAGGCCCTCGAGGGCATGGGCGGCGCGCTGGGCGGCCTGGCCGGCATGGTCGGCGACGTGCCGTCGCCGGAGGCCAGCAGGGGCGCGGGCGAGGTGGAGCGGGAGGCCGCCGAGGCCGCGCACGCCGCCGCCACCGCGGCCCAGGAGATCCACGACGAGGTACGCGTCGCCGAGGCGCAGGCCACCGGCGGCAACGCCCCGCAGGGGCTGCCGGCGCCCGAGCCGGTCGCCCCGGAGAGCCTGCTCAACGACCCGTCGGACCAGCGCGAACGGGGCTGAACGGGGCCGCCGCCGGCAAATCCGAGAATCCCTCATACGGCGCCCCGGTGCCTGCCACCATCGGTCTGAGGACAGGTGGTGACCAGGACCGGGGCGCCGTTTGCGCGCCCTGCGCGGAGCGAGGTGACGCATGAAGGATCCGGCGAACCGGCTGTTTTCCACGACCCCGGTCCCCGGCGCGCACGACCCGGCGGGGCCGCTCGGCACCCGGCGTACCGGGGGCGGGTTCGGGGTGCTGCCGTTCGTCTCCGAGCCAGGGCCGGCCGCCCCGGCCACCGACGCGAGCTGGGCCTGGTCGATCCGCCGGTTCGCCCGCGCGGCGGTCTGGCTGCTGCCCGCGTACGCGGTCCTCTACGGCCTCGTGGCGCTGGCCAGCGACGGCGGGGTGGGCAACGACCCCTACCCGGCCGACGGCCAGCAGGCCTACCTGATCGGCTGGGTGGCCGCGGTCTGGCTCGGGCTGCTCGCCCTGCTGGCGCTCGCCGGCCTGCTCGCCGCCACCCGGTGCCGGCGGGTCGCCCTCGTCGGGCTGCTGGCCAGCATCGGGGGGATGGTGCTGATGCTGCCCTTCGCCGGGCTGGCCGAGCAGGCGCCGGTCTTCGGCACCACGGCGCGCTCCCTCGTCCTGGTCGGCGCCACGTTCTACAGCCTGGGCTGGCTCCTGACCGGCTGGTCGGTCGCCCGGTCCGGGATGTTCTCCTACGGCGACGGGACCATGCTGATGATCGCCGCCCCGCTGCTCGGCCTGGGCGGCGCGCTGATCGGCTCGCTGCAGACCTTCGGCGCGATCTTCGTGCTGATCGCCGGCATCGGCATCGGCTACCGCTCCGGGCGCCTCGTCCCCGCCACGATCGCCCGCGACACCGTCGCGGCCAGCGTCACCGCCACCCCGGCTCCACCCCCCAACGGCCCGCTCGCCGCCGGCTGACCGGTTCCACCCGGTTCCGCGGGCCCGCCGGAGCTGAGAGGTCGCCGTGAGGTAACTGACAGTTGCCTGGCGGGGTGGCCGGTTGGCGGCATTCGCGGCAATCCTGGAGTCCATGCCGTCTCCCCGGTCGCCACTGTCGCGGCTCTTCACCGTGCTGCTCGCCGGCGTCCTCGCCGGGCTCGTCCTCGCGGTCGCCGCGATCCCCACCGGCCTGCTCGGCGGGCTCGCGGCCAAGGCCGGCCTGGGCGCGTACGCGGAGCTGCCCGACGCGCTGCGTACCCCCGCGCAGCCGCAGCGCTCCTACCTCTACGCGAACGACGGCAAGACCCTGATCACCACGTTCTACGACGTCAACCGCACCGATGTGCCGCTGGCCGAGATCGCCCCGGTGATGCGGCAGGCGATCGTCGCGGCCGAGGACCGCCGCTTCTACTCGCACGGCGGCGCCGACCTGCGGGGCATCGCCCGCGCCCTGGTCGCCAACGTCAAGGGCGGCGGCACCGAGCAGGGCGGCTCCACGCTGACCATGCAGTACGTCCGCAACGTGCTCAAGACCGACCCGACCCGCACCGCCGAGGAGCGGCAGGCCGCCACCGAGCAGACCGTCGGGCGCAAGCTCCAGGAGATCCGGTACGCGACCGCGCTGGAGAAGACGCTCAGCAAGGACGAGATCCTCAACCGCTACCTCAACATCGCGTACTTCGGCTCCGGCGCGTACGGCGTCGCCGCGGCCAGCCAGCGCTACTTCGGCAAGGCCCCGGCGAACCTGACCCTGGGCGAGGCGGCGCTGCTCGCCGGCCTGGTCCAGTCGCCCGACGAGTACAGCCCGATCGACGGCGACAAGGACCAGGCGCTCGCCCGCCGCGGGTACGTGCTCAACTCGATGGCCGAGACCGGCGCGATCACCGCCCAGCAGGCGGCCGCGGCCAAGGCGGAGACGCTCACCCTGCACCCGACCGCCCAGCCCAACGGCTGCACCGCGACCGCCGCGGGCCACGACGACTGGGGCTTCTTCTGCGACTACCTGCGCCAGTGGTGGCTCGCCCAGCCGGCCTTCGGCGACACCGTCAAGGAGCGCGAGCAGGCGCTGCGCCGGGGCGGCTACACCGTGGTCACCACGCTCGACCCGAAGATCCAGCAGACCGCGCAGAAGCAGGCCACCGCCGTCTACGGCTACGGCAACAAGCGCGCCCTGCCGATCGCCGCGGTCGAGCCGGGCACCGGCCGGGTGCTCGCCATGGCGGTCAACCGGCACTACAGCCTGGCCGACAACCCGGCGGGGCAGGCCAACCACCCGAACACCGTCAACCCGCTGATCTCCGGGGGCGCCAGCGTCGACGGCTACCAGGCCGGTTCGACGTTCAAGCTGTTCACCATGCTCGCCGCGCTGGAGGCCGGCAAGCCGCTCGCCACCGGTTTCGACGCCCCCGCCAAGCTGCCCACCCGGTACGGCTCCGACGCCGAGGGCAACTGCGACGGCAAGTGGTGCCCGGCCAACGCCAACCCGGAGTGGATGGACGGCTACCGGATGATGTGGGACGGCTTCGGCCGCTCCGTGAACACCTACTTCGTCTGGCTGGCCGAGCAGGTCGGCGAGGACAAGGTGGTGGAGATGGCGCAGCGCCTCGGCATCACCTTCCGGGCCGACTCCGACGCCGCCTTCGCCAGGGACGACGCGGAGAACTGGGGTGCGTTCACCCTCGGCGTGGCCGCCACCACCCCGCTCGACCTGGCCAACGCGTACGCCACCGTGGCCGCCGAGGGCACCTACTGCTCGCCGCTGCCGGTGGTCTCGGTGACCGCGGCCAACGGCGAGAAGGTCGACGTCGGCCAGCCCTCCTGCAAGAACGTGCTGGACGCCGACGTGGCCCGGGCGGCCACCGACGCGGCCCGCTGCCCGGTCGGCCAGCAGTCGGCGTACGGGCAGTGCAACGGCGGCACCGCCACCTCGGTCGACCGGATCGTCGGCCGCCCGGTGGCCGGCAAGACCGGTAGCTCCGAGCAGAACGCCACCGAGACCTTCGTCGGGTTCACCCCGCAGGTTGCCGTGGCCGGCATCGCGGCCAACCCCGACGACTCGACCGACCTGGTCGGCTCGGCGGTGCAGGCCAGGGTGATCGACGCGGTTGCCCGGACGATCAGGACGGCGGTGGACGGCAAGCCGGTGAAGGACTTCACCGCACCGAGCCGCGAGCTGGCCGGCGACCCGCAGCGCCCGAAGCCGCGTCCCACCCCCACCCCGCAGCCCGACCGGCGCCAGCAGCAGGAGCGGGACAACCTCCCCTCGGACCTGCTCCGCTGGCTCCAGGGCCGCGGCCGCGGCTGACCTCCTGCGGTGTCACCCCGCCACCAGGGGTGACACCACCCGGTCCAGCGCCGTGGCCACCTCGTCGGGGTCGGCGTCGCCGTCGAGCACCACGAACGTCGTGAACTCGGGCAGCGCCCGGTAGGCGACGTCCAGCGCACGCAGGTGCGCCAGCTCCTCGGTGTCGATGCCCCGGGCGGCCACCCGCCGCTGCGCCACCTCGGGGGAGGTGGCCAGGAAGAGGACCACGGTGGGGCGGGGGAAGACCGCGTAGGCGGCCCGGACCGCGCGCCGCCCCCGGTCGCCGCGGGCGGCCATGATCACGTCCTGGCACCAGGTCCACCGGTCCGACACCGCGGTGCGTCCGGTCAGCCGCGCCACCAGCACGGTGCGCGCCATCGCCAGCGCGCGGACCGTCGCCTCCAGCGCCGGATAGAGGGTACGGCCGAACAGCGCCACCCCGTCCGGCCGGCCGAGCGCCCGGGCCAGCCGGTTCCACAGCGGCCGGCCACCGGCGTTCTCGAAGTAGGTCGCCGGGATCCCGCGGGCCGTCAGCCGGCGGGCGAGCGCCCTGGCCTGGGTGCTCTTGCCGGAGCCGTCGACACCGACCAGGGCGATCATCACGGGGCGGGCCACGGATCCGGACGTTAGTCGGCCCGGGCAAATCTCCCGGCAGAAAATCCGCGCCGGCTGTCGGATCCGGTCGACCGGCTCCGACCCACCGGTGAGCGCGCCCCGCCCGGGGCGCCACCGGAAGCGGAGGCGACATCATGCGCAAGCTCGTCCACTGGGTGCACCAGTCGGTCGACGGCTTCATCGAGGGGCCGAACGGGGAGTTCGACTGGCCGACCATGGGGCCGGACCTGTCCGCGTACTCCTTCGAGCTGACCGACCGGGCCGACGCCTTCCTCTACGGCGGCAAGGTGTGGGGGTTGATGTCCTGGTACTGGCCCAGGGTGGAGCAGATCTCCCAGGACCCGCACGACCTGCGGTTCGCCCCGATCTGGGCCCGCACCCCGAAGATCGTCATCTCCCGCACCCTGGAGACCGCCGAGTACGGCGCCCGGGTGATCGGCCGCGACCTGGCCGCCGAGATCGCCGAGCTGAAGGCGCAGCCGGGTGGGGACCTGCTGCTCACCGGCGGCTCCGGCGCGGCCGCGGCGCTGACCGAGCTGGGGCTGGTCGACGAGTACCAGGTGGTGGTGCACCCGGTCGTGCTGGGCGGCGGCACCCCGGTCTTCCCCGGCAAGGACCGCCTCGACCTGCGGCTCACCGGAACCCGGGGCTTCGACGGGCGGTCGGTGCTGCTCCGCTACGAGCGGGCCTGACCGGGCTACCGTCCGCGGCGGCGGGGCCGGTAGGTGGCGACGACCGCGGGCAGCCCGCGCCGGAGGATCTCCGTCCGGGGTCCGCGCTCATCGTGGTGATCCCTTCGTCGCTGTCCGCTTTCCCGGGCTCCGTTCCCCTGCCCGGGCGGCGGAAACCCGGGCCGCGCCGGGCCGACCGGACGGACCAGGCAGAATCGTCCGGTGCCCGTCCACGAGATCACCGACCCCGACGACGACCGGATCGCCGACTACCGCGCGCTGACCGACGTGGAGCTGCGGACCCGCTGGGAGCCTCCGCACGGGCTGTTCATCGCCGAGGGGGAGCTGGTGCTGCGGCGGGCGCTGCGGGCCGGCTACCCGGCCCGGTCGTACCTGGTCGACGCCAAGCGGGTGGACCAGCTCGCCGACCTCGACACCGGCGAGACCCCCGTCTACGCGGCCACCCCGGACGTGCTCCAGCGGGCCACCGGCTTCCACGTGCACCGGGGCGTGCTCGCCTCGTTCCGCCGCAAGCCGCTGCCGTCCGCCGCCGAGGTGCTGGCCACCGCCCGCCGGGTGGTGATCCTGGAGGACGTCAACAACCACACCAACCTGGGCGCGATCTTCCGGGCCGTGGCGGCGCTCGGGGTGGACGCCGTGCTGCTCTCGCCGACCTGCGCCGATCCGCTCTACCGGCGCAGCGTCCGGGTCAGCATGGGCGAGGTCTTCGCCATCCCGTACGGGAAGCTGGAGCCCTGGCCGGACGCGCTCGGCGAGGTCCGGGCGGCGGGCTTCACGGTGCTGGCCATGACACCCGCGCCGGACGCGGTGCCGATCCAGCGGCTGGACGCCGGCCAGCGGGCCCGCGCGGCCCTGCTCATGGGCGCCGAGGGCGCCGGCCTGACCCGGGCCGCGATGGACGCCAGCGACGTCCGGGTGGTGATCCCGATGCGGCGCGGGGTGGACTCGCTCAACGTCGCCGCCGCCACCGCGGTCGCCTGCTGGGAGCTGGGCCGCGACGACCCGCTGTTCGGCAGCGGGTAGCTCTGCGGCCGGTGTTGTTTGCATGACCATGCGACATGGCGCATAATCTTCCTTGTGTCCAAGGTTCTCACCTCCCTGCCCGCCGGCGAACGTGTCGGCATCGCCTTCTCCGGCGGCCTCGACACCTCGGTCGCGGTCGCGTGGATGCGCGACAAGGGCGCCGTCCCCTGCGCCTACACCGCCGACATCGGCCAGTACGACGAGCCCGACATCGCCTCGGTGCCCGGTCGGGCGCTCAGCTACGGCGCCGAGGTCGCCCGACTGGTCGACTGCCGCGCCGCCCTGGTCGAGGAGGGCCTGGCGGCGTTGACCTGCGGGGCCTTCCACATCCGCTCGGGCGGGCGGGCGTACTTCAACACCACCCCGCTGGGCCGGGCCGTGACCGGGACCCTGCTGGTGCGGGCGATGATCTCCGACGACGTCCAGATCTGGGGCGACGGCTCGACCTTCAAGGGCAACGACATCGAGCGGTTCTACCGGTACGGCCTGCTGGCCAACCCGCAGCTGCGCATCTACAAGCCGTGGCTCGACACCGACTTCGTCACCGAACTGGGTGGGCGTAAGGAGATGTCGGAGTGGCTGCTCGCACGCGCCCTGCCATACCGGGACAGCACCGAGAAGGCATACTCCACCGACGCCAACATCTGGGGCGCCACGCACGAGGCGAAGACCCTCGAGCACCTCGACACCGGCATCGAGACGGTCAATCCGATCATGGGAGTCCGGTTCTGGGACCCCTTGGTGGAGATCCCGACCGAGGACGTCACGATCGGCTTCGACCAGGGTCGCCCGGTGACGATCAACGGTAAGGAGTTCGGCAGCCCTGTCGACCTGGTGCTGGAGGCCAACGCCATCGGCGGCCGGCACGGCCTGGGCATGTCGGACCAGATCGAGAATCGGATCATCGAGGCCAAGAGCCGGGGCATCTACGAGGCGCCTGGCATGGCGCTGCTGCATGCCGCGTACGAACGGCTGGTCAACGCCATCCACAACGAGGACACCCTGGCGAACTACCACAACGAGGGCCGCCGCCTCGGTCGGCTGATGTACGAGGGGCGATGGCTGGACCCGCAGGCGCTGATGCTGCGCGAGTCGTTGCAGCGCTGGGTCGGCACGGCGGTCACCGGCGAGGTGACGTTGCGGCTGCGCCGGGGCGAGGACTACTCGATCCTGGACACCACCGGCCCGGCGTTCAGCTACCACCCTGACAAGCTGTCGATGGAGCGTACCGAGGACTCGGCGTTCGGCCCGTCGGACCGGATCGGCCAGCTCACCATGCGGAACCTGGACATCGCCGACTCGCGGGCGAAGCTGGAGCAGTATGCAACCCTCGGCATGGTAGGCGGCGCGACCCCCCAGCGGATGGTCGGCGCCGCGCAGGCAGCCTCGACCGGTCTCATCGGTGCGATGCCAGAGGGCGGCGCGGAAGCCATCGCCTCCCGGGGCGTCTCCTCCGCCGACGACGAGGCACTCGACCGCGCCGCGATGGAGTTCGGCGTCGACTGAGCGACGCCTCGGGAAGGGATCAGTAGCGCTGCAGGGTTCGAAAGTGGCGTGCCGGGAGCTGGGCCGCGACGACCCGCTGGGACGCCGGGGGCGGCCTGGGCGGGCGCACGCTCGGAATCGGCGGTGACGCAGGGTAGCGTGTCGCCCGTGTTCCCTACCGTCCGTGAGGTGCTCGCCCTGGTGCCGGTGCGCCACGGCGCCCCGCGCCTCGTCGCGGGGGACGCGGGCCTGGACCGGCCGGTGCGGTGGGTGCACGTGGCCGAGGTGCCCGACATCGCCACCCTGCTCGGCGGGGGCGAGCTGGTGCTCACCACCGGCATCGGGCTGCCCGCCGACGACGCCGGCCTGCGCGCGTTCATCGGCGACCTGGCCGACGTCGGGGTCTCCGGGCTGGTGGTGGAGCTGGGCCGCCGCTACGTCAGCGGGGTGCCCCGGGTCATGGCGGCCGCCGCCGAGCGCCGCGGGCTGCCCCTGGTCGAGCTGCGCCGGGCCACCCCCTTCGTGCGGATCACCGAGGCGGTGCACGCGCTGATCGTGGACGCCCAGCTCACCGAGCTGCGCGCCACCGAGGAGATCCACCAGCGGTTCACCGAACTCTCCGTGGAGGGCGCTGAGCCGGCCGAGGTGGTCCGGCAGGCGGCCGAGCTGGCCGGCTGCCCGGTGGTGCTGGAGAACCTGTCCCGGCAGGTGCTCGCGTACGACCCGGCGGGGGAGAGCGCCGAGCTGCTGCTGGACGGCTGGGAGCAGCACTCCCGGCGGATCCGGCCGGCCGGGCGGACCGCGTACGACCTGGACAGCGGCTGGCTGGTGACCACCGTCGGCGCGCGCGGCCAGGACTGGGGGCGGCTGCTGCTGCGCTGGCCGGCCGGCACCGAGCTGACCACCGGCGGTCCCGACCGCACGCCGGCCGCTCAGGAGGATCGGCCGGTGCCCGACGACGCGGCCCCGGCCACCACGGCCGCCGCCGGCGGGGTGACCGGCGGCCCGTCCGACGGGTACGACGGCGGGGCGGCCGACGCCGGCACCCCCACACCGGTCGACGCCGCGACGCCGACGGGCGCGACCCCGCCCACCCGGCTGACCATCCTGATCGAGCGGGCCGCCTCCACCCTCGCCCTCGGCCGGCTGATCCGGCGCGACGCCGAGGGGCTGGAACGGCAGATCCACCGCACCCTGCTCACCGCCCTGATCGACCACTCCCGCCCGGTGGACGAGGTGGCGCTGCGCGCCAAGGCCCTCGGTGTGACCCTGGACCGCCGGCACCTCGTCGGCGTGGTGGTCCGGCACCGGGCCGACGATCCGGCCGAGGGCGGCGGGCCGGGCCCCGACGCCGGCCCGGAGGCCGGCCCGGCCCGGCTGCGCGACCTCGCCGAGGCGGTCGGCCAGGCGTTGCGGGATGCCAAGCTCACCGCGCTGACCAGCGCCGTCGATGACCAGGCGGTCGGGGCGCTGCTCGCGCTGCCCGATCCGGCCGCCGAGGAGAAGGCGCTCGCCGCGTTCGCCGCCGCGCTGCGCCGGGTACGCCTCGACGCCGACCCGGCCCGCCCTCCGGCGCCGCGCCCCGCCCGTCCCGTCGACCCGGCCGCCCGTACCGTGGCGGTCGGCGCGCTGCGGGCCGCGGATCCGGCGGCCCGGTCGGCCGAGCACGAGACCGACTGGCGGCACGGCTACCTCGGCCATTTCCGC